>NZ_BDIR01000003.1 GCF_001895145.1 Arcobacter sp. LA11
ATTTTCTCCTTCTCAACAGTAGAAATATGATTAAACTTAATATTCTCATTTAAATCATTCCCTATAGTTAAAACAGAATCATTTGCTACAGTCTCTTCTTTGTCATTATCTATTATAGTCTTAGAATTATTCTCTATATGACTATACTTATCATTTAAGGCATGAAATGAAAGGTCTTTTTGTGCTCTTAAAGATAGTAGTTCATCTCCTCTTTTATCTTCAAAGGCTAGTTCGTTATATCCTACTTTATCTTCATATTGTGGCATGGAGTTTGTTTTTATAAAAGATTTTGTTTTCTCTTTTGGCAGGTTATATGGATTTTTATTTTCATTATTATGAAGTGTTCCTATTATAATTGGACAATCAGGATCACCATTTATAAAAGATACTATTACTTCTTGATTTACTCTTGGTAAGAATTGTGTTCCATATCCATTTCCTGAGTGTAGGTTTGATAGTCTTAGATAACAAGATGTTGTTTGGTTCTCTTCAAAGTGGAACAGTACTCTTATTCTTCCTTGGTCATCTACATCTATTGTATTATCATAATCTTTTGTATTAGGATTTCCATTTGATACTCTTGCAGTTAGAACTGAGTTTATTCTTGGTTTTTTAGTAGTAACTGGTGGTTTATATGTTATATCTTTTGGTATGGCTGTAAATTCTACTTCATATTGTAGTTTATGTTTTTCTTGATCATTTATACTTTGTTTATATTCATCTAGGGCATTTGGAAAGAAGCCTTCATATTTTACTTCTAGTATGATGGTATCTATTTTTTTATTTGCTCTTTCATCTTCTAATTCTATACATAGGCAATCTTGTATATTTAGTTCTTCAGATGTTCCTTCTATTATATTTGATGTTACATACTCTTTTTGAGAGTCTATTTTTGTATATCTATTTAAGTCTTTATAGTATGATTCATCTAGTAGGTTTAGTTTATCTCTTAGATTATATCTTTTTATATCAGATCTTAGTTGTGAGGTACTTTGGTTATCTAGTACAGAGCTTGTTATATTTGAGCCACTTTGTGTTTTATATTCTAAGCTTGGTTTATCTTTATCATAGTAGTCTTCTATATGATGAGATGAGGCAAACTTTTTACTATGGTTAAAGTTACAAGTTGAAGAGTATGTATGTACTGTTACGTGTTCATTTAATTCACATAGTGTTAGGGTATATGGATTATTTGAAGAGTAATCAATAATTAAGGAGTATCCTTCTTCTTCACAAAGCATAAGTATAAAGTCTAAATCACTTTGATTATATTGGGTTGTATATTCTCTTACTGGGGCTGTTATTAAATCTAGTTTTACATCTATTTTTAGGTTTAGTAGTTGGTTATATCTTCCTATTATTTCTGTTATTATATCACTTGTTTTTTTATCATGGTATATTTCATATCTATTATTTAATCCAAGGTAATGGATGGGAGATACTACTTCTATTTGGTATAGGTGTTTTCTTGAAACTATACTGTCTTCACTTGCTTTAAAGATTTTACCGAAGATTGATTTTTTTACTACTGGGTTTATTTGGTCTTGAAGTACTAATTCTATATCTGTATCAACAATATCTTCTATATTTATAAAGTCATCACTTACGAAGGTTATTGTGAATTTATATGGGGTATTTACACTACTTTGTCCAGATAGTTTATAAACACTAAAAGAACCATCTAATATTCCTAGTCCTAGTATTTCATTTGGTTTATAGTTTAGTAGTTTTAGTCTTGCTGTTATGTCTTGATTTATTTCACGTCTTAACTCTTTTAAGTTTAAGGCGTTTGATAGCTCATCTATACTTTCTTCGATATTTCTTTTATCTAGCTTTTTTATTAGTTCTTCTGACAATCTTTGGCCTTTACTTTTCTGTATAGAATTTATTGTAAAGACAACGGTTTGAAAGTAATATTTACAATAAATTAAAAGATTAATGGTATATGAAATAAATCATATACCATTAAAGTGAAAGGTTTAAACTAAGCGTTTAATCCTACACCCATTCTCCAATCATCTTCACCAGATGTACTTGCAGCTTCATGTCTCCAAGTAATTTTTCTATAAGCAAAAGATACTTTTTCTAATGGAGCAACTTGACTTTTTGCAATACCTTCTTCATTATCCATGAAAGCATCAATATCAACGATTACTGCATCTTCTAATACAATAGAAAAGTAATGCTCAGGTTTACCAGCATAACTAGTTCTGTACCATTTTAATTCTACTTCTGTTAAAGTTTCACCTTTAGTTAATGCATTATAAAGAAGAGGTGAACATTTATCAAAAATTTTTGAAATAACTAGTGGCTCATGAACTCTTTGTCCTGATGGTTGACCTGATTGTGGATCTCTTGGAATATTAATATTATGAGAGAAACCTTTAATTAATGCTTCATTCTCATGACCTTTTTGGTAAGAGTTTCCAACAGATTCTGGAGTAAATGTACCTTCAGTAATTAAACCTTGTGTACTACCTTTGATTGAAATAAATATTGGGTTGTTCATTTTGTTCCTTTTTTTGAATTGTGTTATTTTAACAAAAGAAAAATAAAATAATAATAAAGATTAGAAATTTTTTATTTTATTATTTAAAAAAATTTAAAAACCTTTGTGGAAGCACCCTTTTATGGGGATTTATATCTAAAGAATTTTTAAACCATCTTCTGAAAACAAATGGAATATTAGATAAATCATATGCATATTTATTATTTTTGATTTCATCTAAAGAATTTTTATTAAATAAAGACTTACAATTATAGATTTCATACATTACACAAGCAAGGGAAAATATATCTGATTGTTTATTTGGTTTTTCTCCTTGGAGAATTTCTGGTGCAGAATATTTTGGATTATAAGCTTTTACTTTACTATATTCAAGAGTGATTTCTTTATTTTTATTTGTATCTTGAGAAATTCCAAAATCAAATAAAGATATGAACTCTTTATTTATCATTATATTTGAAGGGTTTATATCTGCATGTACTATATTTTGTGAGTGAATATGATGGATTGTATTTAAAAGAGTTTTAAAAAGTTGATTTTTAAAATCCTTATTCATGCTAATTATAGGGACTTCTGATAAGATACTACCTTTTAGATATTCTAATACTACATATGGAATATTTGATTCTTCATCTATTCCAAAATCTAATGCTTTTACAATATTATCATGATTTAATCTTTTTAGAAAAGAGTATTCTGAATATACAAATGCTGCAATATCTTTATTTTTTTGTAATTTATTAGAAGGTATTTTAATAACTATATTAGATGGTTCATTGAAATAATCACAATAGATATCTGTAGCACTATAAACGGTACTTAATCCACCCTTCCCTATTTCATCACCTAAATAATACCTGTTATTTAGTAGTGAAATGTTGGATTTTATTTTTTTAAGTTTTTTCTTAAAACTTTTTTTTGAAATTTCAGTTATGATATTTTTTTCTTTCATTTATTACCAACTAAAATTGCAGTTATATTATCATCAGCTTTTGTAGAAAGGACACTTAGCCTTAATCTTTCCATACCTTTTTCTAAAGTTTCATCTTCAAGAGCGGATTTTATTATTTTACTTGAAACATTATCGTACAATCCATCACTACACAATAAGAATGCATCATTTTTCTTTGCAATAAATCTAGTTGTTTCTACAAATAAGTTTCCAGGAGCAGATATGGCAGAAGTTAAAACTTTACGATATCCATATAAGTCATTAATTTCAACTGAATGGTCTTTAGTTACTGTACTTAAAATATTATCTCTTAAATTATAACATCTACTATCTCCAGAGTGTATACATACACCCTTTTCTCCTTCTATAAAAAGTAGAATTATAGTAGTTCCTATTGTTATATTTTCTCCTAGTTTTTCAACTTTGTTTTTTAATATGGCATGAATTTTTTCTATTTGTTTATTCATTATAAATATTTTATTTTCAAAGTCACCACTCATTTGCATTTCTTCAAAAATATCAGTAACTAGATGACTTGCAAAGTTTCCTTCTGCATGTCCACCCATTCCATCACATACAATCCATAAACCTCTTTCGTCACTTGCGTAAAATGAGTCCTCATTTACTTTTCTGATATGACCTGGATGAGTAAATGTAAAACTTTTATATATCATTATAAATTCTCACTTAAATAGAAATTTGATAGCGCATTATATTTTTTTAATATCCTAGTAATAGAACCTTTTAAATAAAATGAACCGCTATATTCATCTTGGTCATATTTTAGAATTACTGAATCTGCACTTGACGATTGTTTATTAAATTTATCAAGTAGCTTAAATAATGCCCATTCATTGTCTAGATAGTTTTCAACAACAGGATTATTTGTTAAATCATATAAATTAAACTTAACAACTGTGTTTAAACTTTGTGCAGGCCAAATGATTTTTTTACTTTTTATTGGTCCATGCTCATATAGGATATTATCATCATCATAAGATAGTTCCATTGTTGCTAGATTACTTCCAAGTACATGTGGTTTAATTGAGGCAACAAAACCTAATGAACCATTATTTTTGAAGAAAACTTTTTTTAATTTATGGGCATTTAGTATAGCTTGCATATAACTTTTTTGAATATTCATCATATTTCCATCTATATTTTTTAAGTTATAGGCATTTGCATTTGCCTGTATTCTTACAAAATTTGAGATATAATTTTTATGAAAGGTATCAAGTATTCCATCTTTTTTAAAGAAGTCACTAAAGTCTTCAAGTTTTATATAATTGTTAGCTTCTTTGTTTGCAATTGGATATTTGTTTTTAATTCTTTCATTATAAAAAGATAAAACATCTTCTTTATATTTAATATTTACATATGATTTAGCATATTTTAATATTAATCTCCAGTTTGTTATTAATATTTGTCTATACCATTTTTTTACATGTATTGGTAATGAATTTAACGGTACAACCATTGGTCTTGTTTTTCCACTTATTCTATCAGTAACAATTTTAAATGAATCATATTTTGGAGTAACAGCACCGTTTATTGAAGTCATTGTTTGGTATGTTTTATTCAATTTATTAACAGCATTTTTTAGAATATTTGATGGTTGTTCATTTTCATCTAACAGACTATTATACTCTTTGAAAAAGTTTCTAAGGTTTTTAATACTTGTATTATCTACTGTTTTATCAACAGAGCTTAAAGCTTTTTTAGCAACAGCTCTACCAATTTGTCCTGGTGCAACAGTTGCTACAACCGCATTTGTAATTTTACTATCTTTTTTTGATTTCATTTTAAACTGTTCTGCTGGAGAGTAAAGGTTTGTATGTTCTTTTAATGCTCTTAAAACTGATATTATAGGAGAATCTGCTGAACTCAATATTGATAGTTGATTTGTTAATGATGAGATTCTATTTTGTGAAGGAATTCTTAATTTGGTTAATGCAGTATTCCAATATTTTTTATAATCTGCAAAATAGAAACTTAATACTTTTTTATAATTATTGTTTATTTCAACAACACTTAAGTCGGTTCTTTTCCCAATTACCCAATTGTTTAAAAGTATTTCTTTTGTTAGGTTCCTACCGTCTTTAATCATTATTGAATAACCAGTTTTAGTGAAGAATCCAGGTATTACATAATCATTGCCTTTAAATGAAGATATATTACTACCCAGAACATGAGAAAAACTAAAGTCTTTTAAGTTCATTTGTTCAGCTTTATTTTTTAAGCCTCTATAAGTTAATGCTTCACTACCAAGTTTTGTTAATCTATTTCTAGCAATTTTTAATGTAGATTTGTTTAATTCATATGGTTCAAATCCATATTCTAATATATTTTTCCAATGATAGTTTAGGCCTTTTTGAATAACAGGAGTATTAGGAAAAATTTTTGCCCAATCTTCAGCCATATAGTTTGACAGATATTCAGAATCTCTTCTTTTTAAATTTTCAAGCATTACATATGCTTTTGTATTATCCCAAGTTTTATCAAAACTATTTAAATTTAATCTCATTTTCTTTTCTATATGATTCGCAACTCTAGGTAATAATAAAGTTTTTAAGTCATCATAATAAATTTCTTGAATTTTTGTTTTTCTATCTTCTGTTTTATAGAAAAGAAGTTTCCAAAAATCATCTGTAGTATTTTTTGCATTGTATTGTTTGATTTTTTCTAAATCATTCAATACTTCAAGAATGTGTGAGAAGTCATCTTCTGGTAATACTTTACTCTTTTTATTATTGTAAATTTGATAACTATTTTCTAATTTGTTTAATATATCATTATGAATAATAAAGTCTCTTACAATAAAGATACTAAAGAATAATACAATTAAAAAAGATAAAGAGTATGATATAACTTGGTTTCTTTTTATCTTTTTCTTGTAGTTATCATCCATTTTTATAATTTCTGCTTCAGGGAAAATAATATCATTTAGAAGTCTTTTTATAAACAGTCCTTTTGTATTTCTTGAGACTTCTAATTTATCTTCTGGAACTAATGCATGGTGGTTATCTTCACAAGGTACACTAGTGAAATAAATACCTCTAAGCATTAAAGGTTTTCTATATCTTGTTTGTGCAAAACATATATCTACAAAAAGATTGGTTTTTTCAAATAATTCTGAAAAATTTTCACAAAACATAAATATTTTAGTTCTATACTCTTCTTCCCATTCATAATGCATTCTATCTAATACTGAACTATTTAATCTTTTTAATAAATCTTCTAGTTGTGGTTTTACAATAGTTGTGTCGATATTTGTATTTTCATGGTCAAAGGTAATACCTAATATTTCATTTTTTTCTTCTTCTGTTAAATTTGAGAAATATTCATTAAATCCTTCAATCTTATCACTTTTTGTAATGATTAAATAAATGGGGATACTTGACATAAAAGATTTAGAAAGTTCATCAAATCTATCTCTTAAATCTTTTCCATATTGTTCTAACTCTTTTTCTGTTTTATCAACTAACGTATCCACACTTATTGTAAGAATAATACCATTTATAGGTCTTCTCCATCTTTTTTTAGTAAATAAATTTAAAAAAGATTTCCAAATAACTGGATCTTCAGGGTTTTGTTTTAATTCAATATAATTACCTGGCATATCTATAAAAACTGAGTGTTCTGCAAAATACCATTGGAAAGATTTAGTACTGTCCTCTTCTACTACAACTCTATTATCATAATTTACATTTAGAGGGAAATCTAGTCCTGAAGACTCAAGTAAAGTTGTTTTTCCTTCAGAGTTATTCCCTACTACAAGATACCATGGTAACTCGTATTTAGCTTTTCTTTTACTTTTGTATAAAGATGATTTTTTTATAACTTTTATTGCTTCTGAGAATTTTGTTTTTAGTTCTTTTATTTTCTCTGCTATTACTTTTTTGTGTTCTTCTTGTAACTCTCTTTGTTCTTTTTTTTCTTTTAAAATATCTTGTGTTTCTTCTTTTTTAAAAAGTAAAACAAGAAGTATAATTATTACTGTACCAAAAAATATACTAAATGAAATGAGAAGTCTAAAGTTTAGTTCTTCAAATGATTTAAAAAAGAATGGCGTTACAAAAATTACTAATAGAGATAAAATAAGAGCAATACTTAAAAGCCAGAAATTTAATGATTTAAATATTGGTTTTTTCATTAGTTACTCTCCTCTAAATCACTTATTTGAAAGGCTTTATAGTCTTTACTTAATAAGTTTATAAATTCTTCATCTTGTTGATGTAAGCTAAAAGTTAAACTAGAATAAACTATAAGTAACAAAGTGAAAATACTAAGTATTAACATTGGATAAGATATTTTATTAAATAGTCTATATTTGTCTTTTGATGGTTCTTGTGTTGTATAAAATGTCAAAGGATCTCGTCCTTGCACAATTTTGATTTGTCTAAATAGACCGTCTTTTATATTATTAAGCTCTATTTGTCCTCTGTCTATAACTCTGTATTTCCCTTCAAATCCCAATGCCATACAAATATACATAAGTTCAAGTATGTGTATATATTTAGCAGGTACTTTTAAAAATTTATCAAGCAGATGGAAAAAATTTTCTCCTCCATATGTTTCATTATGAAAAATACTAAGTAAGCTGTTATTTGACCAGTTGTTATCTTTACCTAAATGAGTGGAGTTAAGTAATTCATCTGTAAAAGTACATAAAACATATCTAGTAACTAATATTTCATTTTCCTCAATACCATATTTACTAGCAGTTTCATTATATAGATTTATTTTTGCTACTAATTCTTCTCTTGCTTCATACATATTATCTTTGTCTAAACTTTTTTGAAATTGAATCACAGCTCTTAAAAGTGGAGAAGCAGCAGTTATGAAAGGGTTGAAACTAATTTCATATTCGCTCGCTTTTTTAATAGGTCTTCTTTTGAATACACTTTTTTGTTTTTTATAATCTTCAATAGTACTTTTTTGCTGATGATTAAAATTTGTTAATGAATCATTACTTTGATTATGTGATATTAAAATAGTTTTGTTATTCATATTTCTCTCTATTATCAATTATTTTTAATTGCCCATAATGCATAGTTAACATTAGGGAGTTTAGATGATAAGTGAAATGCAAATCCTGCAGATTTCAATAACTCTTTTTTATTTTTTCCACTTAGTTCTAATTTAAAGTAAAGATGATTGATTCTGTATGGAATCTCTTTTGGTGGATTTGATAAAGGTTTAATTTTAAATCCAACAAGATGATAGTTTACAAGGTTTTTAATAGTTTCAATAGTACCTATTTTAAGGCTTGTAACTAAAATCTCTTTTATCTTTTCTGCTGATAAGTCTGCATTTACAGAGAAAATAAAAGAAGAGTTTTCAATAAGTTCTTTATCTTTTAAAGGAACAATATAGATACCATATTTTCTCTCTTCAACAGGAAGAGAAATGCTATTTTGTTCAAGAACCATAGTAAGCATTGATTTAAGTTCCTCTAAAATATCTTCAAAACTTGTTGTTTGATTAAAATGATCATAATTGAATTGTTTTAATAATCTTTTCTCTTTTTTCATAAAAATAGCTAGTTCTCCAGCTAAGATTGTAAGTTCTCTAAAGAGTTCATCTGGATGAATTTTGTCTTGAGTTAATAAAAAGTGAAAACTACTATTGTATTTATTTAATACTTGTAGCATAAGATAATCACCCAGCTCAGAAGCTTGCAAAACAGAATCACTTACTTTTTGAGCAAGCTTTTCCGCCCTATAAGATAACATACTTGTCAACTCGTTTATTTTTGATAATAGATATTTAGATGAATTTAAATGCATATATGAGGGAACAAAAGTTTCATCTAAAGAGACTATTCCACTATTAGAAACATTTCCAATTTTTGCAATTTGTATATTTATATAACTATCGCTTAATTGATCTTCTAGTTGTAATTTAAAATTATGTTGTGCTACAGATAAATCACTGTTACTTACTTCTCCTGTATTTGTATTTGGAATATTTGGAATGGTTTTAGACTTATATCTAGTAAGTAAATTTTTATGTTCTTCAAAATGTACTTCATCACTATTTTTTATATTAATAGGTAAAGATAAATAAACATATTTATTCATATCTGAAGTATTAATATCTAAAGATAAAGTATATGAGTCTTTTGAGTTAATATTAAATAATGTTCCGTCTGGCATAATCCCTGAGGCACTTTCAATAATAATCTTACTAGTACTTAATAGATGTTCGTTAACTTTAAACTCGAAAAAACCCCAGTTGTTTTGTCTTGATTGATATGTTCTTGTCATTAATTCATAGTTATAATAACGATCATTTTGTTGAAAGTGTTGTGGTCTTATAAAAAGACCTTCTCTCCAAATTACTTTATTTTCCATTATTGAGCTCTTTTTATGCTAAATTTTTCAATTTCTAACTCTGCTTCATTGAAACTTTCTTGTTGTAAGTTAATTACATGTCTCCAAGAATTTTTGTTTTCAATATTTCTAAATTTGCCAATTACACCTAAAAATTTAGCTCTTTTGTCAAAGGCAATTTTATATGTTTGCTCCTGTTGTGGAGTAATAATATGTTTTGTTTGAGAAATTAAATCAGAATTTAATTTTTTACCAGATTTATCTAGAAGTTTCCAGAAATCATATTTTAAAAATTTTTCTGCTGATTCTAATTCATAGAAAGTTAACATCAAAGGTGAAGATACATCATCTAAGTCTGGGTTTAAATCTTTTGATGATTTAATTACTAATTCAAGGTGTGTAGGTTTATTAGAACAACCACTTATAAAAAAAGTTATAAGAATAATTGTAAATAGCGTTTTTAGTAATAGTTTCATTTTTTTTCCTTTATATTGAAGTCAGTTTTATACTGTACAAAATATTGTTATACTCATTTGAAAAGTCTTTTTCAATTAAGTTTATACCAAAGTCTGGGTCTTCATTTAACTTTTTAAACATATTATTATATGCATCCCACATTTGATACTTTTTAGGCATCAAGGCATTTAATTCACCATTTGTTTCAAAATTGTGTTCTAAACTTTTTGGTGAAAATTTTAAAACGGCAATATTGATAAGGTTTTTACTTGATCTATGCAATGCGATATTATGAATATCTAATTCTGTAAAAGATTTTTTTACAGCTTCAGAAATTTTTATGTCATTTTCATTTTTATTATCTAAGAGATTAAGTGCATGTTGTCCCATCTTTACTGGATTAGCATCCGTTTGTGGGTTATTGTTGTTTGCTATTAATAAATCATTTTTGATTTTTTCTTTTGTATTTAAAGAATTTTTTAGTCCATCTAAACAGTTTATTACAATATCAGAAATTTCTGTAAGAATAAAATCTCTTTCTTCTTGATTTAGAGAGCTAAGCTCAATACCTAATTTTTTTTCTATAATAGAAATACTATGTTCAGTTTCTTCTTTTGTTAGGATAGGTTTTTTTTCTACTGTATTTATTTCTTTAGAAACAGTTTTCTCTTCTAATATTTCTTCTTTCTCAATTATTATTTCAGTTATATCTTCTTGTTTAGTTTCTGTTTTAACTTCTAGAGGTTCTTCAATTACTTCTTGAAAATTTTGAATATTGATATGTTCATTTAATGGATCAGAGAATGATCTATCATCAACAAGTTCTGTGTCCATTATCGTTGTTTCAATATCATTAAATGGATTTAACTCTTTTTCTTTAAAATCTTCATTATCTTTGAACATATTCATTACACTTGAATTGAAGTCTTCATCATCATCATCATCTGGAATAATAAAAGAGTTATCCATTACATTAGAGTCTTCTAATATAAAATCATCTAAAAAGTCGTCATCATTAGGTATAAGTTGGTTATTAGATACAGAATTACTTATAGATGTATTTTGGGCTGAAAAGTCATTACTAATGATATCTTCTTGAGAATAGTCATTATCAATAAATCTAGCTTGTATTTCATAGTCACCAATAATAAATATATCTGTAGAATTGATTTTTATAGATATATTTTTAGGTAACTTCTTATATGGATATTTTAAGAAAGTTCCATTTGTACTATGGTCTTTGATAAAATAAATTCCATCTTTATACTCAACTGTTGCGTGATTACTTGATATATAGTTATTACTATCGTTTAGAGACCAATCAACGTCATCTGACCTTCCTATTGAACCGCTTGTCATATTAAAATGGTAATTCCTTTTTACAGGTACATCTTTCCCATTTTTTATTATGTCAAATATTAATTTCATTAATTATTGACCTTTTAATGATTTTACTTCTGGTTTAACCTGATATAGAGGCTTGTAAGTTTCGTTAAAACTTGCACATCCGGCAAAAGATAAAACGATTAGAATATTTGTTAAAAATAAAAGTTTTTTTAGCATTTTTTCTCCTAATTATGTGTTATTGAAATTTCATTTTGTTCAGTAATAGCTAAATCAATCGAAGTGATCTTTGTACCATTAATACTTGCATTTAAAATATATTTAGAAAGTTTAGGCATGATATTTGTATTTATAATTAAATCAATATTTCTAGCTCCTGTATCAACTGTATTGGATAATGAGACAATATAGTCAAGTAAAGAGTCTTGAATATTTAAGCTAATTTCTTTTTTATTTAATTGTTTTTGAATAGTTTTTAATTTTAATTTTGCAATATCTTTTAATGCCTCGTCTTTTAAATTAAAATAAGGAATTACATTCATCCTTCCTAATAATGCGGGTTGAAGATAGTTTGATAATATTGGAGTAATTTCCTTTGTCATATCTTCTAATTTTATTTCATCATTTGAAGTACACATATTTGTAATCTCTTCTGTTGCAAGATTTGAAGTCATGATAATAATTGTATTTTTAAAATCAATCACTCTTCCTTCTCCATCATTTGCAACACCTTTATCAAATATCTGATAAAAAAGATTTAAGATATCAGGATGTGCTTTTTCTATTTCATCTAAAAGTACTACTGAGTATGGTTTTACTCTAACAGGATCAGTTAATTGTCCACCATCTCCGTATCCTACATATCCTGGTGGTGAACCAATTAATCTTGATACTGTATGTTTTTCTTGAAATTCTGTCATATTTATAGTAGTAATAAATCTTTCTCCACCATACATTAAATCAGCAATAGCTAGTGCAGTTTCTGTTTTCCCTACACCACTAGGACCCACTAATAAAAAAACTCCTGCTGGTGAATTCTCATTTTTAAGTCCAGAAATTGAGATTTGTAAAAATGTATTTATATATGAAATAGCCTCATCTTGACCAATAACTCTGTCTTTCATTTTTTCTTCAAGTTCCATAACAGTTTTTATTTGTTCTTGAACCATATCTCCTAAAGGTATTCCTGTCCATGATGAAATAACTTCTGCTACTTGTTCTTTAGTAACATTCTTATAGATATAAGAACCCTGTTCTTGTAGTTTACTTAATTCTATATTTAATATTTTCAATTCATCTTTGTCATCTTCATTGGCTTTAATTTTTTCTAATAACTCTTTTTGTTTATCCCAGTTTTCTTTAATATCTAAAACATTTGTTTCTATTGCTTTGATTTCATCTTCAAGTGTAGTAATTCTTTTTGAATAATCTTTGATTAGGTTATCATCATCTCTTTTTAGATAGTCAATTTCTCTTTGTTTTTCAATAATTTCAGTATTTAGTTTTTGTAAAGCATAAGGAGTATTAGTTTTACTAATTTTTACATTTGCACAAGCTGTATCTAAAACATCAATAGCCTTATCTGGCAATTGTCTACCTGTAATATATCTTGCAGATAATATTGCAGCTGAAGTTAAAGCTTCATCTTCTATATAAACATTATGAACTTGTTCATATTTATTTGCTATTCCTCTTAATATAGTAACTGCTTGTTCAATTGTTGGTTCAAGAAGATTGATTTTCTGGAATCTTCTAGATAATGCTGGGTCTTTTTCAAAATACTTTCTATATTCAAGCCATGTTGTAGCAGCAATTGTTCTTAATTCTCCCCTTGCAAGGGCTGGTTTTAGCAAGTTTGCTGCGTCTCCACCACCTTCATTTCCCCCTGCTCCAATAAGAGTATGGGCTTCATCAATAAAAAGAATAATAAATTGAGTACTTGCTTGTATCTCTTTTATTACAGCTTGTAATCTTCTTTCAAATTCTCCTTTTACACTAGCACCTGCTTGTAAAGCACCTAAATCTAAAGATAGGATTTGTGCTTCATATAGATGGTCAGGAACTTCTTTATTTATTATTTTAAGAGCAAGACCTTCAACTACTGCTGTTTTACCAACACCAGCTTCTCCCACTAAGATAGGATTATTTTTTCTTCTTCTTAATAATATATCAACTGCTTGTTTTATTTCACTATCTCTACATAATACAGGGTCAATTTTTCCCTCTTTTGCTAAGTTTGTTAAGTTTGTTGTATATTTTTCTAGCTCTGAACCTTGAGAAACTTTTTTGTTATTGTTATTTTCACTGCTTAATTTTTCAATTGCTTGATCATTTAATCCTATAATTAACTCTTTTGCTTCTTCAAATTTAATATTTCTTAAAAGCTTAAAGTATGCAGTGTTTCCATATTTGATTTCATTATCAAAAAGAGATAGGATTAAAGCAGATTCGCTTATTTCATTTGATGCTAGAGATACTCTTGCTATTACATAAGATTCTTCTAACCATTGAACTAATAGTGTAGAAAAGATTGGGTTTGTACTTTCTGTTGCTGTAAGTTTTGTACTTGCTTGTAAAGTATTAAAAACTTCTTGGGCATCAATTTTATAATGCTCTAATACTGTATTAAAAATACTTGTATTATTTTCTAACATAGCATATAGAATATCTTCAATTAATATTTCATTTCCACCCCGTGAAATACATCTTTGTGCTGATTGTTCTAAATATTTTTTTGTATTTATATCTAAAGAATTAATCATTTCTTTTAATTCTAATTTCATTATTTTCCTTTTTGTGCAATGATTATGTTTTCGTCGTAGAGAGAATCCCCTATCCAACTGTTAACACCTAAATATGTTTTTTCATTTTTATTTAAAATTAATTTCTTTTTATTCTCTTTTTTTATTTCAAAACAAACATCATGTTCTAATGGTTCATTTAAAGAAAAAGAAATTAAATCATTTAATTCTTTCATTTTTTTACCTAAAACACTGTATTTAATTAAGTCATCATCTTTTGCATCTTTTAGTAAAACTCTAAACTTTGCATTTTTACTAACAATTGACTCTCCTATTAAAAAATCAGAACCTAAAGATATATTTGCATTTCCTAATGATGAATATTGCCAAGATGGAATATCGTATTTACTAGGGATACATTGAATTATTTCAATATCATTATGAGATAAGTAGTGTCTAATCACCGCTTTTAATGTACCCGCTGATTTATGTTTCATACTCAAAATACCAATATATGGTATTAGTTTTCGTAAGTCTAAAGATGAGTTACCGACATTTATATTTGAATATAAACCTAAAAAAGAGAGAATATATTTTGAAAACTTATCTCTTAAGTCATATCTATATTGAATATAATATCGGTGTTTTTTCCAAATAGGGAAAACAAAACGTTGTAAGTGATGATTAAATAGATTTAAAAAATCATGTAAAATTTTGTCTGAATCTACGCTATCTAAAATCATCTCAGTAAAATGTGATGGCATAGGCGATGAACTACCAAAGATTCCTAGAAAGTTTAATGTTAGTTCAACTTTTACTTCATTATTAATTTCAATAAAGTTTATATTATCAATTTCTGTTTTTTGGAAAGCTAAACTTGGGTTAGCTTGAAAGATTATCAAATCATATAATTTTTCATGTTTCTTTTGTGGATATATTTTTTTTAGGTATGCACAGACAATTCTTATTGATTGAGGTAGAGTATAATTAAAAGTTGATTCTTTGATTCTTTTATTTATAGTTTCTATATTCATGATTTATCTACTATATTAAATTTTGAGAACCAAGTTTTGCTGGCCATTCATATATCTCTTTATTTTGCATATCTACAGTTAGCTTATGAAAAGAATTTATATTACTATATAAAGCAAGGAACTCATTAAGTATTGAACAAAATAAGTATGCTTCTCCTACACATGAAAACTTATTAGGATCAATTTTTAATGAGACATGAATCCCTCTAATTGGTAACCCTTTATCAATCATTTCACAAGTTTTATATGAAATATCTTCTAGTCCTTTTAAATTCATAATAGTTTTTTCTTTTTGTTTTATATTAAAAGCACCATAAAAATCGTAAGTTTCAAGAATTGTTCTAAATGATTTTATATTATCAAGAGAAAGATAGTTTAAGGACATATTAGAAATGATTCTCCATAAAAAATCACCTGCAATTGGTGGTGGATAACTAACAGATGGAATAGTAATATTTTTAAATGAGAGGTTTTCACTATTTGATAATGCATTTGCAACACATATATCACCTAAAAGTAAAGTTGAAGGTAAATCCCTGTTTGTACATAATATTTTTACAGAAACAGTTGCATTTGTTTTTATAAGACTATTTTGTGTATCTGTAGATGCAAATCTTAGATAAGTATTTGTTCTTTCTCCATCAATTGATAATTTTATTCTTGAAGAATAATATTCGTTGTCATCATCTAAATGTTCAAAAGATTCAAAAGGTAAGTAATCTTGGTAGATATTTTTACTGGGAATCCATCCTCTAACTTTTTCTATTGAAAATATTTCACTATGATTTTTATCTAGTTCTGAAGGGACTATTAAAAATTCGTCTTGTTCTTGGTTTTTTCTAATAGGAACAGTATCCGTTTCAAATAAGTTGATTATTGGTGTACAATATAAAGAAAAATGTTCTTTTTTTAAAGTTTCTGCATGTATAAATCGTTTTGAGAAATGAATTTTTATTGTAAAACTTCTACTTTTTGATAAAATTTCATCTGAAATATCAGATATTTTATTTAAATTCATAACATCAACAAATAAATACTTGTCTTTAAAACAAAAAAACTCTTGAAGTAATATATATCCATCAAAAACATTTAATGGATATGGTGTCATTGTTTCTAATGAATTAAAACCAACTGGCATAATAGATTTTTTATCTATATGAAAATCACTGATAGACTTATCCTCTTCATCTTCTAAAGAAATTTCAATCTCTTCAATATAGTTTGTCAAAAATAGATATAAGTCTTGGGCAATAAATTTTGAACCACTTAAATACATTCTTAAATTATTGAAAACTAAGTCAGCTAATGTACCTGAAGTTGTCATATTCATTTTTAGTTCAAGTGAACTTTTTTTACCATGAATGAAATAATTAACATCTGCTAATTCAAGGGGCATAACGATTGTATCATAGGTAGTTCTAAATTTACATTGTAGAGAATCAGAGTTATTTTTACTTAATACTTCAGTATCTTTTTTAATTTTTATATTATTTACAGAATTTTTTATTGGTGAATATTGAATAATACTATACGAGGGTATAGGTCTTATATAGTTTGGCCATAAAAGTTGTACTAAAGTATGTGCAACTTCAGGAAGTTCTTGGTCAAGTTGTTGCTTTAGTCTTCCTGTTAAAAAAGAAAAACCTTCTAGTAATCTTTCTACATCAGGGTCTTGTCCTTCTTTAGAAAGATAAGTAGATAGTCCAGGATTTTTTTTAGAAAATTCTGCTCCAAATGTACGTAAAGAAGTTAGTTCCTCTTTGTAATAGTCGTTAAATGCCATCTTTATATATTTTCACTTTTCCATTTTTTAATAAATCTGCTTTAAAATTTATTTTTTTACTTTTCCCATTTACAACAAGATAACCTTCAATAAATATATTCATTTGATTTAAGGTAAGCTTTTCTCTTGAAACCCCTACTTTTGTTTTGTAAAGTCTTGGTTCATATTTCTTAATACAAATTTCAGAATGTTGCTCTATCATTTCAATAGAATCTTTCATACTCAAATTTATATTATTTAAATCAGGTCGACCATAGTCTTTTGCAATCTCTGCACTTCCCGCATTTGTAGAGAATATACGTGAAAGATTATTAGCAATAGAGGCATAAACTGCCTCTTCATTGCTTGTAAAATCTTTATCGTTTAATTCTTGAGATAATCTTTCAAATAGACTTCCTTTATACATAAACCTATTCTTTATCTAGTTTTCCAACTAATGATAATTCAAAGCTTGCACCCATATATTTAAAGTGAGGTCTTAACGAAATTTTAACTTTATACCAACCTGGATCATCAGCAACATCTTCAACTACTATTGCAATATCCTTAAATGGTCTTTTACTTCTGATTTCAGCACTTGGATTTTCTTGATTTGCAACGTATTGTTTAGCCCATTTATTTAATTCTCTCTCTAAATCTGCTCTTTCTCTCCAAGAACCAATATGTTCTCTTTGTAATACTTTGATATAGTGAGACATTCTTGTAATAGCAAAAAGGTATGGTAATTGAGTTCCTAATTTATAATTTAATTGTGCTTCATTACCTTCTGGAGTATTAGGGAATATTTTTGGTTCTTGTGCTGAAGTTGCAGCAAAGAATGCAGCAGAATTACTACCTTTTCTCATAATTAAAGGAATAAACCCTTGCTCAGACAATTCAAATTCTCGTCTGTCTGATACAAGAACTTCTGTAGGGATTTTCATTTCAATATCACCCATACTTTCAAAAGTATGTACAGGTAAATCTCTTACTTCACCACCAGATTTTGGCCCAATGATATTTGTACACCATCTAAAGTTTGCGAAACTGTCAGTTAATTTACTTGCAAATGGATAAATAGTATTTCCCCATAAGTAATTTTCATGATCTTTTGATACATTTTCTTTATAAACAAAATTTGAAATAGGATTGTCTTCTGGATCATAAGGAGCTCTTAGTAAAAATCTTGGAAGTGTTAACCCTACATATCTAGAGTCTTCATTTTTTCTAAATCCTCTCCATGCAGCAAATTGAGGTGAACTCATAACATCTTCGATATCTTTTAAGTCAGGTAATCCTTCAAAGCTTTTTAAACCAAAGAATTTTGGACCAGCTGCTGCAATAAATGGAGCATGACTCATAGCTGAAATTGAAGCTACTTTGTTTAAAAATTTGATATCTACATTAGATGGAGATAATTCGTAATCTGCAATAATTGTACCTACTGGTTCTCCACCAAATTGACCGTAACCACTTGTATATACATGTTTATACAATCCTGTTTGTGTAATATCTAAACTCTCTTCAAAATCTTCCATTAAGTCTTCTTTAGAAACATTAATAATTTCCATTAGGATATTTTGTCTAAAGTCTGTTCTTTCTACAAGCATGTATAGTCCACGCCATTTTGATTCTAAAGATTGGAAATTCTCATGATGTAATATTTCATCCATTTGTGCAGAAATTTTTTCATCTATTTCAGCAATCATTTTATCAATAATTGATTTATTTACTTTTTCATCTTCATTGTCTGATTTAATAAGTTCTTCTATTAGAGCGCCTACTCCTGATTTTACTACACCATATGTATCGTCTTCTTGAGTAAGACTTGTTTGCGCTACAATACTATCTAGTAGACTAAGTTGTTCTAAATCAGTCATATTTTGAGCTATTGATTCTTCTGTTGACATAAACTTCCTTTATAAATTTTATTCTTTAGAACTTAAATTTAGTTCTGACATTAATGCATCTCTTTCTTCTTTAGATGAAATTGCATTTTCTATTGCTTTTCTAAATGCTGGAACATTACCTAATGGACCTTTTAGTGCCATAAGTGATTGTCTTAATTCCATTAAAACTTTCATTTCTGGAACATTTTCAACAATTTTTTCTGGTGAAAAATCTTTAATACTATTAATATTTAAGTCAACATTTAAAGATGAATCTTCATCATCAATTAATTTATTATCAACATTAAAAGAAACAGATAGATTTTGACCTTTTAAAACGTCATTAAAATTACTTTTATCAATTTTAATAGCTTTTCTATCTTCTACAGGAACTTTTTCTTCATTTGGGTTATAATCTCCTAATAAAGTAACCTTATATGGTATTTCTACATCTTCTTCCATATCTCCAGTTGCTGGTTTATATGTAACGTTAATTCTTTCTTTTGGTGACTCTGATTGTTTATTCATTATTTCTCCTAATTTATTTTAATTTCAAATGCACTATTGATATCAGTTTTACAAAGATTTTTATAAATTAAATCTAATTTATCGCTATGGATATCAATACTAGAAAAAGAAGTAAGAAGTAGATTGTAAACTTTTGATGCAAGTTTTGGGTTCCATTCATTTAAATGAAACTTTTCTATATCTTTTTCTAGTTCTTCTAATAATGCTAATGCAATTTCTTTTTTATTAAATTCAATTGCAAGTTCTGCATGATGTAACCTCCAATTAAATTTTTCTTCTGTATTTGATGAACTATAATATTTTTGATTTAATAAATTCATAGCTTCTTTTATTTTATTGTCATTTGCAAGTTCATAGATAATAGATAAAAGCTCTTCATTATCGTCTATGGTTTCTTCTTTATCAGTATTATCTGATGATTCTTCTTTCGATGTTAGTTCTTCTTGTATCCATTTTTTTGCTTTTTTAGAGGCAAAAGGAGTATTATCTACAAAATGTAAATCTAAGATGCCATTATTTGTTTTTAAAAAACTAATAAGTGTATTTTTAATTTCTTTGGCTTCATTATAATTTTTTGTTTTTTCTAAAATATTATATGAATATAAATGTCCATCAATCCAAAAAGGTGATACTTCAAGTATCTCCTCTGCTAGGTAAAAAGCATCATCGTATTCTTTGTTTTTATATAGATTTTCTAATTCATCTAGCTCTAATTCTGAAGGAGGATGAAGAAAAGTTTTATTGTTTTCAGAATTTGGTAAACCTTCTGTATCAAGCCATGTAAATAGTCTTGTAATTCTAAGTGCTTTTAGATTTGATATATTTTGTTTTCTATAATAATTTGTAAGCAAAGAACCGCTCTTTTTAAAGCTTCTTAGTACTTTTATTGCATCAGATTCATTGTTAATTTCTACTATTTCATTATTTATTTTATTGTTGATAGGCTGATTATTTTTTTGATTTTTTAAAGGTGTTTTTTCTTCTTTTTCTTTTATTTCTTTTTCTTTTGAAATTTGTATGTTTTTTTCTTTTATTAAATCTTCTAAAAATTGAATAATTTTTCTAAAATTATTATTTTCAGATTCTAAATGTATATTAATATTCTTATTTAGACTTTTAAAGAGTTCTAGAAATTCTAATTCATTTGTTATAGTTTTTTTAGAGTTTTCATTTGCAAGTATATCGTTAGTTAATGTATCTTCTAACCAAGAAAAGATATTTGTTTTTGCTTTTTTTGATTTTGGATAAATACTTTTTTCAAATTTTTCCAAAAGTTTATTATAGATAAGAATTCCATTTTTAAGGCCTTTCCAAGAGTCGTTTCTCCATAAACCATAAGTTAACCATGATGCAATTTTTAAATCTTTACTTTCAGAAATCAAAAATTGTTCAGAATTTTTTACAACAATTTTCCAATCAGTACTTCCATCTTGAGTTACACTATTAGTTTTATCTACTTCTTGTTCTATTAATAAAAAGGAATCTTCATATTTGCAGTCTTCGCCGCATGGCAAACTACTGGTAAACTCTTTTAATATCAAATCGTGCAAATTTAAAAACCTTATTTTTATACAAATTTATTATTTAAAAATGATAATATTTATTACCAATAGTGCGTATTCTATCTTTTTATTTTTTAAATCAACTTTAAAAGTTTATTAAAATATTATAAATCTATTTCTATATTTATTATAAGTATATATATTGGTTTGTTATTAAAATTAGCTCTTCTTAAATTATTTTTATATAGAATGCATAAAAATATTTATAAAATAATAGTTATCTGAATTTATTATAAAAATTAATTAAGGATAAAAGGTTATAATTTATTTTATTATTCAAAATGGGAGACTTTAAATTATGAAAAAAGAAATTATATCATTATTTGCAGTTATTGCTTTATTCTCTGGCTGTGAGCATGTAAATCAACCTCAAACAGCCACTAACAATACTGAAATAGAGAAAAAAGAAGTTGTTCAAGAATCAACAAATGTTGCCTTAGATATGAAAAAAGAATTAGCTGAATTTTACAATATTTGGAAAAATACAAAATATAAAGCTGGTGGAACTAATAAAAGAGGAATTGATTCTGCTGCTTTGACTCAATTATTTTTTAAAGATAGATTAGATCTTAATATTCCAAGAAGAGCATATCAGCAATCTAGAGCAGGGATAAAAGTAAATAAACAAGATTTAGAAATGGGTGATATTATTATATTAAAGAGAAAAAAAGAATTTTATACTGGAGTATATATGGGGGAAAATGAATTTATTCATTCTTCATTTAAAGGTGTAAAAATTGAAAAACTAGATAAGTCACCATATAAAAATATTTATCATTCTGCAAGACGAGTATTTTAAAATATTTATAAACTTATAAAATCTAAATTATGTTAAAATTCTTTTTTAAAGGGAATAAATGAGATATGATTTAGATTTTTGTAATAGTTTTGATAAAACGCTTCTTTTTTGGATTGAAAGATTTGTTAGAAATAAACTAACTACGCTTTCAAACTCAAATGTAAATGATAAGGATAAACTGGCTTCTATTATTCAGTCTTTAGTTAAGGGAACAAACTCTATTGATGAATTAAAAGTATTAGTTAAAGAAGCAAGAAACATTGGATTAAGTGGAATAAATACATATTTTAACCCCCTATTAAAATTATACAAATTTTTGAAAAATCTAGGGCTAGCATCTATGAAAGAGATAGATGAAGAGCTACTTAGTGATTTCTTAGCAAGTGAAACTAGTGGTTTATCAGATGCTACTAAAAAAAATCATAGAATAGCTTTACTTGCCCTCTTTTCATATATTGATAAACAAAATGAAAACTTAGATGGGAATTCTTATCTTTTTAAAATTGAATTAAAAAACTGGGGAGGATTACGAGGCAATTCTGGCTCAAAACTTCCTGCTTATATGAATAAAGAAGAAATTAATAAATTCTTATATGCAATTGATACATTTGAATTTTCTTCTGAAACAATTTATAGAAATAGATTAATTATAAAAATGATAATTTATACAGGTATTAGAGTATCTGAAATTTTAAATTTGAAAATAAAAGATATATATAAAGAGGAAGATATATATATTTTACAAGTAAAAGGAAAAGGTAATAAGCCAAGAGTTGCGATGATTAAATCTAAAATTATTGAAATTGATTTACAAAATTGGTTAAGTCAAAGACTTTGTAATAATGACTTACTTGTCTGTAATAAAAAAGGAAATAGATTAACGCAAGCATATGTAAGTAGAATAGTTGAGCAAATACTAATAAGTGCAGGAATTAGAAAAGAGAAAAATGGTGCACATATGTTAAGACATAGTTTTGCAACTTTACTTTACCAGAAGCATCATGACCTTATACTTGTACAAGAAGCTTTAGGTCATGCTGATATAAATACTTCGAGAATTTATACTCATTTTGATAAAGATAGATTGAGAGCCACTACTAATTTAATGAATTAGTTTTACAATTTACCAAAGAGAACCTGTCTCTAAATCATCTGTTATAGAATCTTCAATTTCTAAATAAACTTCTTCATCATAATCTATATATAATGAATAGTCTCCAATACAAAGACTATTTTGAATATTTCTTTTATTTAAGTAAGCATCTTCATTTCCATTGGAAAGATCTGATAAATAGTATTCAACCATTGATGGTGCCATACTGTTTATCACATTGTCTAAAGAATCAAAACAATTGACACCAAAAGTTGAATACAAAGAAGTTTTGTTTAAAAGTAAAACCATTTACTAATTATTAAATCCATTTAGTAATGAAGCCATTCTATTCAAATCTATTTTATTTTCAGAAGAATCATTTTCTGATGAAGGTTTTTCATCAGTATTTACAATGATTTCTTCAATAGATTCTCTAGCTTCTGATTTTGAATGCTCATCTACTTTTTCTTGTTCATTTTTTTTACTATCTTCTGTTATATCATTTTTCTCTTTTTTTATAGGACTTGGTTCATTTTTTTTACTTAAAAGTCCTTCTATCTTACTTAACATAGAATTGATATTTGATGAATCTTTTTCTGTATTGTCTTGAAGAATATTTACATTATCTTCTAAATCTCTTTTTTCAGATTCAATATCATCTATTTTAGCTTTTAGTTCACTATTTTCATTATTTAGTTTATCATTATCATTTTGCAGTTCATCATATGAGTTTTGAAGTATTTCATATGCATTTATTAACTTTTCTAAAGCTTCATTTAGTTTATTTATAGTTTCTGCGTTTGTCATTAGTTTAGGTCCTTAAAATTATCATATATTATTAGAAACGTTATTATTGCAAAATTTAGCTAATAATTCCATCAATCTTAAGTAAAGAGTCAACACTTGGGTTTCTTGAAGCTAATTCAAAAAATAGTTTATCCATATCTTTTGAACCACCATTTTTAAGTATGGTATCTTTATATTTTATTGCTAACTCTTTATTTAATACTTTTCCTGAATCAATAAACATATAAAAGGCATCTGCACTAAGCACTTCTGCCCATTTGTATGAGTAATATCCAGCTGCATAACCTCCTGCAAATATATGAGAAAATCCATTTTGGAATTTATTATATTTTGGTGGCTTTATTACTGCATATTCCTCTCTAATACCATCAAGTAACTTTTGAACTTCTTCTTCACTTGTATATAGTTTTTGATGTAATTTAAAATCAAATAATGCAAACTCTACTTGTCTTAACATCGATAGTGACGATTGAAAGTTTTTTGCTTTAATAATTCTATCAATTGCTTCATCACTTAATACCTCTTGTGTTTCATAATGTTTTGCAAATAGTTTTAGAACTTCTTTGTCATATGCAAAATATTCTAAGAATTGTGATGGAAATTCTACTACATCCCAAGCAACACCAGAAATACCACTAACCATAGCTTCTGGAACTTTACTTAATAAATGATGTAAGGCGTGACCCATTTCATGAAATAATGTCACAACATCACCATGTCTTAATAGTGAAGGAGTTGTATCATTTGATTGAGGAACATTACATACTATATATGCAGTTGGAAGATTTTCATTTCCTTCATTATCTATATAGTGAGAATGCCAGTTATTCATCCAAGCACCCCCTCTTTTTTCTTTTCTAGCTTCCATATCTATAAAGATTCTAGCAATAGTTTTTTCATTTTCACTAATATCATAAACTTTTACTTTTTTATCATCCCAAGATTTGGCATCTGTTTTTGTAAATTTGATATTAAATACTTCATTTAAAAAATCAAAGAAACCATTTAATACAGAGTTTTGTTCGAAGTATGGTCTATAAAACTCTTCATCTAAGTCATACTTTTCTTTTTTTAGTTTTTCGCTGTAATATCCTAAATCAAAACTTTTGATATCTTTTAATTCATCTTTTAAGGCATACTCTCTTACTTCTTCAAGTTCTTCTTTTGCTCTGGTCTTTCCTTTAGAAGCTAATTCTTCAAGAAAAGCTACAACATCTTCTTCATTTTTTGCCATTTTAGTCTCAAGTGAATACTCAGCATAATTATCAAAACCTAAGATTTTGACCATTTCATCTTTTAGTTTTAATATTTCTTCAATAATCTTTCCATTTTCTGGAGCTCTAGTACAATAGGCTTTATAAATCTCTTCTCTTTTTTCTCTATTTGTACCATATGTAATATATGCTAAATAAGATGGCATTTGTAAAGTAAACTTATATTTAGTTTTTCCATCCTCTTCATATGAAGCAAGTTCTAAATCTGATTTAGGAATTTCTTTTACATCTTCAAAATCTTCAATTATCATTTCAAAAGCATTTGTTGCATTTAATATGTTTTGTGAAAACTTATGAGATAACTCACTAAGCTTTAGATTTAACTCTTTTAGTATTTCTTTTTTTTCGTTATTTAAATGACAACCACTTAATTTGAAGTCTCTTACCTCATTTTCTAATACTTTTTTTTGTATACCATTTAAAGATATTTTAGTGTTATCTTGTATATCTTTTAAAGATCTATAAATATTATCATTTTGACTTATCTCAGTTTCGTAATTAGAGATTAAAGGAAGACACTCTTCATACACTTTTTGCGTTATTTCTGAATTCTTAACTGAGTCTATATGAAAGATAGGTGTAACAAAATCACTGATGCTCTCCCCTATTTCTTCAAATGGCTTTACAAAATTTTTGTAAGTCTTTTCTTCTATTTCTAATAGTTCATCTATTTTTTCTTTACTACTTGTTAAAAGTGTTTCTAAATCATTTTTACTATTTTCTAAATTATCTAAATTAAATTCTTTAAACATATATATTCCTTTTCTATTTATTGTTTATTTTTTAAATTGTACTGTAAAGCCTCTATCAAATTTTTCATAGTCTTGATAAAAACTGTATTCTTTTACCTCAAAAGATTTTAAATAGTCTTCTAAAGGTTTCTTTTGGTCATAACCCATTTCACAAAGTAAATAAGGTATTTCTTTTTCATTTGTATCTTTTATGATATCTTTTAATAATTCATCACCAATATTTCCACCAAAAAGAGCATTTGATGGTTCAAACTTTACATTAGGAGGAAGTTTGTAATCATCTGCTATATATGGAGGGTTAGAGATAGTCATATGAATATCTGTTTCAGGCACATTCTCATATAGGTTAGAAAGCCTAAACTCTATTTTATCTTCAACCTTATGCTTCTTTGCATTTTCTCGTGCAAGTTCTAGGGCTTTTTCGTTTATATCAACTGCAATGATTTTTACATTTTTAAGTAATAATGCAAGCATCACAGAGATAATACCGCTTCCTGTACCAATTTCTATTATATTGATTGTTTCTTTTTTGTCTTTGAAAATTTCAATTGCATTATCAATCAAAAGCTCAGTTTCAGGTCTAGGTATTAAAACACCCTCTTTTACTAAAAAAGTCTCTCCATAAAAAGAGGCTTTGTTAATAAGGTATTCCATTGGATAGTTTGTTGCTCTTTTATTTACTAGTTTTTCTAGTTCTTTTATTTGAGTAAACTCAGCATTTGCATTTAAATGAAGCCAGATAACATTCTTGTCTAATATGTGACCTATCATCATCTCTACTTCTTTTGCGGGTATATGAGTTACTAATTTTAGTTTTTGTGAATATGTTCTTACACAATCTTTTATTGTCATATAATTTATTTCCTTTAATAAAAGCAGATATTATAGTAAAGCTTTGACTAATATATGATAAATTTATCAAATATTTTATATTCTTGTTAAGTTTTATTTGGTATAAAATATATGAGATAATTATATTATATGTTTGTGTATCAAAGATCTTAGATTATAAATATGTTTAATAATTAGTAAAGGATAAGAAAAAGATGGAGTTAAAAGATAAAATAAGTATTGGGATTTCTGTTGGGGCATTAGTAGTTGCATTATTATCCCTTTCTTTGTCAGGTATTATTTATCTGAAAGAAAGTAAAGAAGACTTATTAATTAAATTTTCAAATCATCACTTTGGATACAAAGTTCCAATATTGAAGGGATATGGTAATAAATATCCAGCAATAATTCCATTAAGATGGAATTGTTTAATTGTTAACAATGGTAAAATACCTGTAACTATATCAAATATCAAAACAATCCAAATCTCATCAGATTTTCCCCTTGAACACTCTAACGTTTCATCAAGTTTTATAGATAGTAAAAATAAGAATATTTCAACTCCTTTGACATTGCAACCAGGCGAAGCAAAAACTATGAAATACGTAACTACAATTCTTTTGACACCAGAAATTTATAATCATATTAAAGATAAGTATCCAATAGGTACGAAAGTATTGTCGCACAAATTAAAAGCATATTTATTTAGTAAAGGTGTTGATTTTTATGGAAACAAAGTTAAACAAACAATATTTTCGGATGGTACAAAATTAATTACATATCCAATCGATATTAAACAAGGAAAGCAACAAATATTTGTTATGAAAGTAACTACATCAAGAGCTAATACTTTTAGTATAATGTTTTCACAATATCAGCAATTTGATTAATAAAAGAATAGTTTTTAATTTTAATTATTAAAAATTCTATTACTCCAAAACATAAAGTGCTAACTCATCAGCTAATAAAAAGTTCTTATTAATAATTGTTGTATCGTTTTGAAATAGTTTCTTTTCTTTTACTAAATGACCGACTTTTTCTAGCTCTTTTTTAGTAAATAATGATTTATCTACTCCTAAAGAGCATCTAAAACCTAAAAGTACTTGTTCTACTTTTTTATCTTCTTTACTTATCTCTTCATAGTCGTATTTTGTTGGGGTTTGTATATACTCTTCTATACTTTTATTTGGATAATATCTTTGATTATCTATAAAACCTACCGCTCCTGCACCAACTCCTAGATAGTTTTTATGTTGCCAATATCCGTAGTTGTGTTTTGATTCTTCCTCTTTTGATTTAGAGAAGTTTGATATCTCATATTGGTTAAAATCATTTTTCTTTAAGTACTCAAATAGTTTATATGATAACTCTTCATCATCTATTTTTATTTTTGTATTATTAAAGAATTTTGTACCTTCTTCTAGTGTTAAAGAATAGGCACTTATATGAGTTACAGGAAGAGAAAAAATAGTATCAAAATCTTCTTTTATACTCTTTAATGTATCTCCTTCAACTCCATAAATTATATCGCAGTTAATCCTATTAAAACCTATACAATCAGCATTTTGTATAGCATTTATAGCCCCTTTACTGTTATGCGCACGATTTAGTTTTTTTAGCTTTTCATCATCAAAACTTTGTACTCCAAAGCTTATACGATTTACACCTAAATCTTTCATTCCTTGAAGCCAATCTTTTGTAGCTGAATTTGGATTACTTTCACTTGTTATTTCACAGTTTTCTGACAAATATGGGTTTAATATATCAAACACTTCTTTATAGAGTTCTACTTTTACTGTACTAGGAGTCCCTCCTCCTATGAAAACAGTATTAAGCTTTTCATTATTTTGTAAGTTTTTGTTTAAGTCAAATTTTAATTGTTTTTTTAAGGCTTCCATATATTGTTTTTTTAAATGAAACTTATCTGTATAGGTGTTGAAAGCACAATAGTAACATTTGCTATCACAAAAGGGTATATGTATATATAAAAGCAATTTTTAATCCTAAGTTTATTATAATATCAGGCTAATTATAAGGGAATTATTATTTATGACTGATAAAGAAATAAAAGAAAACAGTAAAGAAAAGAAAAATTATAGACCAAATGTAGCGGCTATTGTATTATCAGCAAAATACCCTGAAAAATGTGAGATTTTTATTGCTTCAAGAACTGATGTAGAAAATGCATGGCAATTCCCTCAAGGTGGAATTGATGATGGAGAAAGTGCAAATGAAGCTTTATATAGAGAACTTGAAGAAGAAATTGGTACAAGAGAAATAGAGATAATTGCTGAATATCCAGAATGGGTAAGTTATGACTTTCCCCCTGCTATTGCAAAAAAAATGTATCCATTTGATGGGCAAATACAAAAATATTATTTGGTTAAATTAAAAAAAGGTGCAAAAGTTAATATAAATACTGAAATACCTGAGTTCAGTGAGTATAAGTTTGTACCTACAAAAAATATTTATGATTATATTACTTTTTTTAAGAGAACAGTATATAAACAAGTATTGAAATATTTTAGAAATGAAGGTTTTATTTAAAAGGTAAAGAAGAAGAATGTTAAAAGTTTTAAAATTTGGTGGTACAAGTGTTGGTACACTTGAAAGAATTCAAAATGTTGCAAATATTATAAAAGATATAAGAGATGAAGGTCATGATGTAATAGCTGTAGTTTCAGCTATGAGTGGTGAAACAAATAAATTAATCGAATATGCTGAAAATTTTTCAAAAGCTCCAATAGCTAATGAAATGGATATGTTATTAAGTTCTGGTGAAAGAGTTACATCAGCTTTGCTTTCTATAGCTTTAAATGAACAAGGTTATAAAGCTACTTCTATGAGTGGTAGAGAAGCTGGGATTGTTACTGATAATGCTCATACAAAAGCTAGGATTGAATCAATTGATACAACAAATATGAAAAATGCTATTTCTGATGGTAAGGTTATTATTGTTGCTGGGTTTCAGGGGATAACAGAAGGTTCAGGCAGAGTCTCAACTTTAGGTCGTGGAGGTTCTGATTTAACTGCTGTTGCAATTGCTGGAGCAATAAAAGCAGATGTTTGTGAAATATATACAGATGTTGATGGTATTTATACAACAGACCCAAGGATTGAACCTAAAGCAAAAAAATTAGAAAAAATATCATATGATGAGATGTTAGAACTAGCTTCATTAGGAGCAAAAGTTTTACAAAATAGATCTGTTGAAATGGCGAAAAAATTAAATGTAAATTTAGTATCTAGAAGCAGCTTTACGCCAGAAGTTGAAGGTACGTTAATAACTAAGGAAGAGAATATTATGGAAAAACCAGTTGTAAGTGGTATTGCATTAGATAAAAATCAAGTAAGAGTTGGTATGTATGGAGTAACTGATAGACCAGGTATTGCTTCATTAATTTTTACAGCATTAGCAGATGCAAATATTAATGTAGATATGATTGTACAAACTGTGGGTGTAGATGGTAAAACTGATTTAGACTTTACAATTCCAACTACTGATTGGGAAATATGTAAAGATGTAATGGAAAACTTCAAGAGTGATGCTGAAAATATTGATTACAATGAAGCAATTTGTAAAGTTTCAATAGTAGGTGTGGGAATGAAATCTCATACTGGGGTTGCTTCTAAAGCATTTACAGCTTTAGCTAAAGAAAATATTAATATAAGAATTATCTCTACTTCAGAAATTAAAGTATCTATGATAATAGAAGAAAAATATGCAGAGCTTGCAGTTCGTTCACTTCATGATGCTTATAACTTGGATCAATAGACGTGCAAGAATTTTTAAACTGGACAGTAGATACAATCAGGGAAGATAGATTAATTTCTCCTTGGTTAGAAGAAAAAAAATATGAATGGGTTCCTTTAGTATCTAAATCAGTGGTGAATCTTTTTGATAAAGGGTGTTCTGTTCTTATTATTACAGATAGTGATAGAGATTGGTTTTTAAAATATATTATGACAAATATTAATTCTCAAAAGCAAAACCGTCCTTTTTTACCTTTTTATAACTTTAAATCATTCTATAAAGACTTAGATGATTTTAAAACAGAAGATGATATCAATTTTATAAAAGATATGTTAAATATTTCTTTTCCAAATGGTTATTGTTTTTGGTATATTGGAAAAAGTAATGATACTAGAGCAACTTTACCAAAATTTGCTAAGAATTCGTTTCTTTGGATATTTGATGAAGAAGTTCAAGATGCATTTAATTTAAAAAACAGTGATGAAGCATTGGATATGAAGTTACTTCAAATGTTTAGACTTTATAATAAAACATTAAGTGCAGCACTTTTTGCAGAGATTAACGTAGAACACTAATGAATATTACAAAAATTGAATCTTCTTATATTTTGATTGTAAATAGTATTGATGATACTTTAAATTCTTTGTTGCCTCATTATTCAAAACATAATGTGAGGATAATTAGAAATGAAGAAAAAGATGAATTTTTATTAGCACAAGCAAATGCTGTAACTAAAGAAGCTTACATTTCATCAAATGAAAAAAAGTATATTATTCTTTGTGGAAAAACATTCAGAAAAGAGGCTCAGAACTCTTTACTTAAAATACTAGAAGAACCACCTTCTAATATTGTTTTTATAATTATTACAAATTCAAAATCAGCAATATTACCTACAATTTTTTCAAGAATTCCACATAAATTTTTTAGAAAAGATATTAATAGAAAAAGTATAGGTTTAGATATCCTGAAGCTTGATTTAAAAGATGTATATGCTTTTTTAAAAGATAATCAAAGAATTACAAAAAATGATGCAAAAGAGATTGTCGAATCTATTCTTTTTAAGGTAAACTCACAAAAAGTAAAACTAACACAAAATGAATTAGATGTATTTTCTAAATCAATTAAATTATTAGAACTAAATTCTCGACCTATAAATGTATTAACAACTTTATTACTTACACTTTTAAATAGGAAAAAAACTATTTAATATGGATATTTCTACAAATTATCAAACAAAGATAATGGGTGTTATAAATGCCAATGAAGACTCTTTTTTTAAAGAAAGTAGATTTGAAGGTGCTTTTGCTATTTCTAGAATAGAGCAAATGATTAATGATGGGGCTAATATTATTGATATTGGAGGTGTTTCTAGCAGACCTGGAAGTGTTTCTGTCTCTTCTGATGAAGAACTTTTTAGAGTAAAACCTATAATAGATTCAATATATGAACAAAGACTTTATGACAAAACTGAATTTTCTTTAGATTCTTATGATCCTTTTGTTTTAAAGTATGCATTAGATAGAGGTTTTAAAATTGTTAATGATATTACAGGCTTATCAAATGATGAAGTATGTAAAATTGCCTCTTATTATAATGCAAAAGTTGTAATAATGCATATGCAAAATAATCCTAACAATATGCAAAAAAAACCTGAATACAATGATGTTGTATTGGATATTGATAATTTTTTTAAAGAAAGAATTAAAAAAGCTAAATCATTTGGTTTAGAAGAAATTATACTAGATGTTGGAATTGGATTTGGAAAGACTCTTACTCATAACTTAAAATTACTAAAAAATTTAGATTATTTTAAACATTTTGGATGTGAACTATTAATTGGAGCAAGTAGGAAATCTATGATAGATATGATCTCTCCCTCTTCTATAGAAGAAAGACTTCCTGGTACTTTAGCAATTCATTTAGCATCTATTGAAAATGGAGCTTCGATAATAAGATGTCATGATGTTAAAGAACATAATCAAGCTATAAAAGTACAAGAAGCTATAAAAAGAGCTGAAATACTATAATATTATAGTATTTCATGTAGTGTATTTGCTTTTTTCATCCAGTTTTTTAACTCTTCATAATCTTCTTTTTCAACCATTTCTCTGACTTTATTCATGTGTATTTCAAAAAGGTCTATAGATTCTAAAAGGTTATTTCTATTTTGTCTAAAGATATCTGTCCACATATCTGGACTTGATTTTGCTACCCTACTCATATCTTTAAATCCACCTGCTGCTAGTGCTATAATTGATTTTGGGTCTTCATGATTCATTACAGTGTTTGCAAGTGAATATGAAATTGCATGGGGTAAATGAGACATATAACAAGCATGAATATCATGTTCATGAGAATCCATAAATATTATTCTCATTCCAATTTCTTGAAAAATATTTATAGTTCGGTTTTTATGCAGTTCATCATTGTCTTCTAAATTACATAATACAACAGCATTTCCTTCATATAAACCATCAATTGCAGCTTTTGGACCAAACTTTTCTGTACCTGTCATTGGATGTGCTGCAACAAAATTTTTTCTTATCTCTTTTGGAATATTTTTTACTATTATTTCTTTTGTCGACCCCATATCTAATATAGTTGTATCTGGTGATATTCCAATTAAATCATCCATCATATCTAATATTGAGTCAACTGGAATAGCTAAAATAACGATATCTGATTTCTTTTTTAAATCCTCTAGACTCATTAATTCATCTACTAAATTTAACTCTTCTATTTCTTTTATTGTTTTTGGTGTTCTTGCATAGCCATATATTTTATTTACAATTCCATATTTTTTTACTGCTTTTGCAAAAGAACCACCCATAAGTCCAAGACCTACAATACCTATATTCAAATTTTTAACCTTTAATAATTTTTTTAAAGATATGATTATATCTTAAACCTCCTATAAACTTTATTTAGATATATTATTTAGCTTTAATTATAATTTTATAAGGATTACTGTGAAAAATAAAAGTATCTTATTATCCGTAGCTTTAGCTTCGTTACTTCAAGCTGAGCAAATTACATCTATTGAATATGTTAATTTAACAAAAATTTCGTCTACTATTGCCAACGAAACACTTGATATGAACGTTGGACAAGAATTAGATATTGATAAAATCAATAAAGCTATTAAAAATTTTTATAAATTCAATTATTTTGATGATATTGTGGTAAATAGTAATAATGGAAAACTTCAAATTGTTTTTGATGAAAAGCCTTCAATAGCAAATGTTGATATTGTTGGTTATAAATCAAGAGAAGATGATATTGAAATATTAAAAAAACAAATTGGTATGAATAGAGGTACGCTATATTCTGCTAAAAGAGTAAAAAAAGCTAAAGAAGAGCTTTTAAATGATCTTGAGCGAGCTGGATATATCAATTCTGTCGTTGAAGTTGATATTGAAAATTTAAATGAAGATGCAGTTTCAGTTACTTTTAATGTAAATAAAGGTGATGAAATTGTTATTAAAAATGTTAACTATTTTGGTTCAAAAAATTTAGAACAAAGCGATTTTGAACAAGTCACTGCAAACAAAGAAGAAGAATTTGCTTCTTGGTTTATTACTCAAAATGGTGGAGAGTTAGATGGTGAGCAATTAAAATATGATAGTCAGAGAATAAGAGATTTATATTTAGAACATGGATATTTAGATGCAAAAATTGAAAACCCTTTTGTGGAAGTTGATTTTTCATCAAATCAAGCAGAACTAGATTTTTATATTGAAGAAGGTAGGCAATATCAAACTAATTCAATTACAATTTATGTAAACTCTGAAATTATAGATCCAAAAGAAATTTATCCAGAATTATTATTACGAAAAGATAGAGTTTTTAATGTTAAAAAATTAAGAAAAGATTCAAAGTATATTAAAACATTAATTTCAGACTTAGGGTATGCTTTTACTCAAGTACAATATGATATTAAAAAAGATGAAAAAAATGGAACAGCGGATGTTATATTTAATGTAGTTCCTGGAGATAAAGTATATATTAGAGATGTTAAAATTTCGGGTAATACTAGAACTTTAGATAGAGTAATTAGAAGAAATGTTTACTTAGCTCCTGGAGATTTATTTAATTTAACTGATCTTAATGATTCAAAATCAAAATTAAAAAGAAGTGGATATTTTGAAGATGTTAGATTAGAACAAAAAAGAATTAGTGCAGATAAAATGGATCTTATTGTAAAAGTTAGAGAAGCTTCCACTGGTAACATTACACTTGGTGGTGGATATGGGTCTTATGATAAAGTAATGGTTAGTGGATCGATCGTTGATAAAAATATTTTTGGTTCAGGTCTTACTTTGGGTCTTTCAGCTGATTTATCAGCACGTAAATCAGATTTTTCTTTAACACTTAAAAACCCTTCAATTAGAGATAGCAAGTTTCATGGAGATATAGATATTCATAGTGGAACTAATGAAATTAATAATGAAGTGTATGATTTAGAAAAGGAAACAAAAGGTTTTTCTGTTGGGATAGGTAGAGAAATTTTTAGAAACTTAAAAGTTGGTGCTAGATATAAACTTGATTTCATACAAGAGAGATATGAATATGATGAAGATGAAGTTGATACAAGTACTGGAGGTCCATACTATACAGACCAAGAATATATAACAAGTTCTATTACTCCATATATCAATTTTGATAATACAGATGATTATTATACTCCAAGAAGTGGTTTTAAAATTGGGTCTTCTTTAGAGTTTGCTGGTATTGGAGGAGATTCAAAATATTTAAAAAGTTCTTCATCTCTTAAATATTTTTATTCTTTAAATAAATTATATGATTTAGATTGGATTTTAAGATACAAGTTACAAGCTAAATTTTTAGTTGACAATGGACAAATTAATCAAGGGGACTCTTTATATTTGGGTGGTCCAAAATCTTTAAGAGGTTTTAAATCTTTTGCTTTTGGACCAAATAGAGATGATGGTATTGTTGAAGAACCTTATAAAGCTATGGCGGCAACATCAGTAGAATTAAGTTTTCCTTTATCTGAAGCTGCAAAAATGAGATGGGGAGCTTTTTATGATTATGGAGCAATTGGAAAAGATAATATAGATGATATTCAAAGATCGAGTGTTGGTGCTCTTTTTGAATGGGTTTCTCCTTTTGGACCAATTCAGTTAATCTATGCCTTACCTCTTGATGATGAAGAAGACGATGATACTTCAAATTTCGAATTTTCTTTAGGGTCTAGTTTTTAATCATGGTTAAAAGAATGGATATAACAAATAGAAGAATAACAAATCAAGAAGCACTTGATTTAATTCAAAATGCTTCTTTAGTTGAATTAGGTGAATTAGCAACGAAGAAAAAAGAAATACTTCACCCTAAAAAAGTTACTTCATTTGTAGTTGATAGAAATATCAATTATACTAATGTATGTTGGGTTGATTGTAAGTTTTGTGCTTTTTATAGACATGGAAGAGATGAGGATTCATATGTTTTAAAGTTCGATGAAATAGATCAGAAGATTGAAGAGCTTTTAGCTATTGGAGGAACTCAAATCTTAATGCAAGGTGGTGTTCATCCTAAACTTAAAATTGATTATTATGAAGAACTAGTATCTCATATTCATACAAAGTTTCCTCAAATTACTTTACACTCTTTTTCTGCTATTGAAATCTCATATATTGCCCGAGTATCTAAAATTACAAAACTTGAAGTTTTAAAAAGATTACAAGCAAAAGGTTTAAGTTCAATTCCAGGTGCTGGGGCTGAAATTTTAAGTAATAGAGTAAGAGATATAATTGCTCCAAAGAAAATGGATGCAGAAGAGTGGCTTGAAATCCATAGATTAGCTCATTCAATTGGTATGAAGACAACTGCTACTATGATGTTTGGTACAGTTGAAACAGATGAGGAAATTATTGAACATTGGGAAATGATTAGAAAACTTCAAGATGAAACAGGTGGTTTTAGAGCATTTATTATGTGGTCATTTCAAAGTGAAAATACAAAATTAAAAGAAGAAATTCCAGATTTAAAACCACAATCTTCAAATAGGTATCTAAGATTACTTGCAGTTGCACGATTATATTTAGATAACTTTAAAAATATGCAGAGTTCTTGGGTAACACAAGGAAGCTATATCGGACAAATGGCTTTAAAATTTGGTGCAAATGATTTAGGAAGTACAATGATGGAAGAGAATGTAGTTGCAGCAGCAGGAGCTTCAAATTGTATGAATCAAGATGAAATGATAGAACTAATTCGTGATGTTGGAGAAAATCCAGCAAAAAGAAATACTGCATATGAGATATTAGAAAGGTTTTAATATCCGATGAAAAAAGAAACTCTCAAATCAATATTAATATTATTATGTTTACAAGGATTTTTAATGGCTGCTTCAATAAAGCATGAAGAAATAAATGGTATAAAAGTTCCAGTTGTTTTTGAAAAAGATACAAATTTACCTATTTTAAATTTACAATTAATTTTTAAAAACTCAGGATATATACAAGATAAGGAAAAAAGTGGTGCGGCTTCAATTTCAGCAAAACTTTTAAATGAAGGGACTAAAAAGTTAGGTTCTACAAAGTTTGCACAAAAGTTAGAAAACTCAGCTATATCTTTACATACAAGTACTGGGTTTGAAACATTCGTCATTGAATTATCTTCTTTAAAAGATGTTCATGAAAAAGGTTTAAAACTTTTAACAGAGTTATTAGAAGACCCAAATTATGATGAAAAAACTTTAGAAAAGATAAAAACTATACAAATAGGTTCTTTAAAAAGAAAAGAAAATGATTTTGATCATATTGCAAGTAAGAACTTAAAAAAACTTATTTTTAAAAATACACCATTAGAAAATCCTTCTTCTGGCTCAATTGAATCAATTTCAAAATTAAAAATAAATGATATTGAAAAGTTTTTAGATACTACTCTTGATTTAAATAATTTAATTGTTGTTGCAGGAGGAGATTTTGAATATGATGAGTTAATTTCAAAAGTAAAAAAGATAATAAAAGTATTAAATTCTAAAAAGAAAAATAAATTAGCAAATATTATAGTTAATGATGAATCAAAAACTAACACTATATTAAAAGAGACTCAGCAAGCATACGTTTATTTTGGTAGTCCCTTTAATGTTAAAGTTAATGACAAAGATTCTTATATGGCAAAAGTAGCTTCTTTTATTTTAGGTGGGAGTGGTTTTGGTTCTAGACTTATGGAAGAAATCCGAGTTAAGAGAGGTTTAGCTTATTCTGCTTATGGATATGTATCTCAAAATAAATCTCATTCTTTTTTTACAGGTTATTTACAAACTAAACTAGAAACTGCTGATGAAGCAAAAGAATTAGTTATCTCAATAATTAATAATTTTGTAAAAAAAGGTGTAACAAAAGAAGAATTACAATCTGCAAAAAACTTTTTACTTGGAAGTGAACCTTTAAGAACAGAAACATTATCTCAAAGATTAAATAGAGCTTTTACTCTTTATTATAGAGGTTTAGAACAAAATCATTCACTAAAAGAGTTAGAAAAAATAGAGAATCTTAAACTTGAAGATTTGAACAATTATATAAAATCTCATAAAGAGATTAAAAAATTATCATTTTCAATAGTAAGGAAATAGTTTGTTAAGATTTGCACCAAGTCCAATATCAGATATGTCTATAAATAACCTTAGAGTTGCTATTTTTAATTATATATTATCAAAACAACTAAATGAACAGCTTTTAATAAGAATAGAAGATATAGATAAAGAAAATAATATCGAAGGTAAAGATAAAGAAATATTAGAGATATTAAGTCTTTTTTCTATTGACTATTCACATGTTGTATATCAAAGTGAAAATTTAAAATATCATCAAAAGCTTGCTATGCAACTTATGTCAAAAAAGAAAGCATTCTCATGTTTTTGTGGAGATGATAAATTAAATGAATTAAAAGATGAAGCCAAAAAAAATGGAAAACCTTTTAAATATGATGGTTTTTGCGAAACTTTATCTGATGAAACAGTTTTAAATGTAAATGCACCTTTTACAGTTAGAATGAAAAAACCTGAGCAAAATATTAAATTTGTAGATGGATTAAAAGGTGATTTTGATTATACACCTTTAGATATTGATTCTTTTATTATTTTAAAACATGATAAAACTCCTACATATGATTATGCATGTGCAGTTGATGATATGCTTTATGATATCTCAACAGTAATAAGAGATGAAAAATATACTTCAAATACTCCAAAACAAATTTATGTAAGAGATACCTTAAACTATAGTAAAAATATTGATTATATCCATTTACCAACAATATTAGATGGACAAGATGATAAAAATTTTGTAAAATGGTTTATAGATGAAGGATTTTTACCGAGTGCAATTGCAAATTATTTAGTACTTCTTGGAAATAAAACTCCAAATGAAATTTTCTCTTTAGAAGAAGCTATAGAATGGTTTGATATAAAAAAATTATCAAAAAATTCTGTAACATTTGATATGGATAAATTAAAGTTTATAAATAAAAAGCATATTTTAACTATGGATGAAATGAGATTATCAAAAATTTTAGGTTTTGCTGATATGGATATTGGGAAGTTAGGAAAAATATTCTTAGAAGACTCTAGTACGATAAAAGAGATAAAGTTAAAAATAGATTTAGTTTTTATTCCAAAGTCTACTTGTGAAGGTTTTGAAGAAGAGTTTGTTGAATTAAAACTTTGTATGCAAGATGCGCCATTTTTTGATAATTTCAATCAGCTTGAAAACTTTATTACTGAAAAAACAGGTTTAAAAGGAGAAAATCTTCTTAAACCCTTAACATATATTTTAACAGGAAGTAATAATAATGTTAATCTTTCTGATATTTATCCCTTAATTAAAAACTACCTAGGAGAAATTGTAAAATGATAGATGCATTTTTAGGTTCAATATTTACTGTAATTCTTGCAGTAGTTTCATTATATAAATGGGTTATTATTATTTCTGCCCTATTGTCATGGGTTAAACCCGATCCTTATAATCCTATTGTTCAAATGCTTTACAGATTAACAGAACCTGCTTATGCATTTGTTAGAAGATTTATTCCTACAGTATTTGGAGGGATAGATTTAGCTCCTTTAATTATTATTTTTGCATTGATTTTCCTTGAAACATTTTTAGGAAGATTATTCATAGGAATGTAATTTTAAATGAAGCATTTAATATTTTTATTAGCATGTATATTTTTATTAAATGCTCAAGAAATAGAAAAAGAAGAAAATCAAACTGAACTTACATTTGATTGGCTTTTAACTTTAAATAAAGGGATAAAAAGAGATTTTTATGTAAATGAGTATCTTCAAAAAGATATTTCTTCAGAAGATTCTTTAAAAGCTTTATCTTTAGTTGATAATTTAACAAATGAAATGTTTTTTAATTTTGCAAAAGCCTTTAAACATGATGAAACTTTAGCCGTTGCACAATGTATGCAAATGGATACTAGATATTTAGTCGATTCTTATGCTGATTGTATTGTTATTGGATTATCTTTAGAAGAGGCTACTACTTTATCTTCTATTGATATTGATTTAATTGTGCAAAAAACAAGAGAAAAGTACCCTACTTTTGTAAAAAAATTAAAAGTCATTTCTTCTTCGATTCCTTTTACAAAACTTATAATATCAAAGAAAGATGATTTTTATGATATCTATTTAAATGTAGATAGTAATTTTAGAACTAAATATTTTAATTATAAATTGCCTAAAAGAACTTTTTTAAAGATATTTATAGATAAAAATAAGTTTGATAAATTTATAGCTATTTCTTTAACAAATGAAAAACTAAAAAAAGTTCATAATTCATTGTTAGAAGTGGATGATTCTTTATTAAATCATAACTCTTCTTTTTTATTGGCTTTAAATTCTTTGAATGATAATAATTTAAATAGTGCTTACATCTATTTAGAAAATGCAATATCTAAAACAAAAGATAAAAAGACAATAGATAAATATTTATTTTGGAAATATTATATTACAAAAGATGAAGATATTTTAGAAAACTTATCTAATAGTATTAATTTGAATTTATATTCTACTTTAGCAAATGAACTATTAGCAAAACCTTTGCTTGACGATAGTTTTCTAGAGAGTTTAGACCCTTTTGATATTTTAACAAATGATTATGATTCTAGTAGAATTGCCTTGCTTTATGCTATTGCAAAAATAAAGTCAAAATTTGATGCAAATAAAATTTCAAAAAATTTTGAAGTAGGAATTATGCAACTTAAAACTTCTTTACTTAGAACTATTTCTACAAATTTAAATGAAAGGTATAGTTCTTTTAGTCAATTTAATATGGAAAATAGTATAAAGTATGCAAATATTCATTTAAACAACTTAGAGAATTTATTTAAAGACCCAATATATTTATTTCTTGCATATGAAGGAAATATTAAACTTTTGAATAAATCAAAAGAAAATATATTTAAAAGTGATGATTTATTTAAATCTTTACAAAAGCTTGAATATGTTTCTAATATAGAAAAAGAGTATTTAAAAGATTTTATTCTTTATTACTATTATTTTTATAATAAGTTAACAAAAAAAGAGAAGTTAACTTTATCCTCTATTTTTGAAAATCAATTAGAACTTGACCAAAAGTTGAATGACTAAGTTTTAAGTTTAATGATTTCACCTCTTCTTCTTTTTTATTAAAGTGTACTAAATAGTAATTAGCCCAACTATTTTTTAAAGGTATACTTTCTACTAATTTTGATTTATTATCTAGTTTTACAATACTTGTAGCTATTTCATTGTTTAAAAAAACTTTATAACCATTTTCTGTCAAGTCATGCTTATCTTTATTAACTAAGTGTATACCTATAATAAAACTATTAAGTTTTTCTGTTTGATATTTTTTATCAATTTTATTTAAATATGTAGCAAATAACTGTGCTTTAGTCTCATTTTTATAGTTTAAGTCTCTTTTTTTAGTATATTGTATGGCATTTGCACTTAGTGGGTCTTCTTGAAAATAATTTAAAGCACTAGTTTTTGGTCCACAACCTGTAAAAAGTATTAAAAATAGTAAAGAAGATAGAAAATAAAATTTATTCATAAATTGTTCCTAAGTGATAATAATGTGGCATTTTACACTAAACTTTCTTTAACTATCTTTTGGATAAAATCTGCGCTATGAATAAGAAATATAAAAAATTAGCAATTGCTTTTAGCGGTCCTTCAAATAGTGGAAAAACTACACTTGTTGCCAAGGTATCTAATATACTACAAGATAATGGTTATAAGGTATGTATTATCAAACATGATCCTAAAGATAAAGCACGATTTGATAAACCGGGAAAAGATAGTGATAAGTTTACTCAAACAGGTGCAGATGTTGCAGTAGTTAGTCCTACAAGAACTACTTTGTTTAAACAAGCGACTTCTACAGTTGATGAAATGATTGAATTATTCGGTGACTTTGATTATCTTCTTGTTGAAGGTCTTAAGACGTTACCTCTTCCAAGAATTTCAATCTTTAGAAACAGATTAGATAGAACATATTATCCCGTAACGGATGCAATTGCACATGATGAAACAATTGATAGTAGTGAAATACCATCAGATATTGATAAGTTAGATTTAAATAATCCAGAAGAAGTTATTTCGTGGATTGAAAAAAATGCAAAGAGAGTTTAATGAAAGATATTATTAAAGCTATTGAAGATGCTAGTATTAGGATTAAAGATTTAATTGAAACTGGCGATACTGGTAAAAGTGAAAATGAAAATTCAACTGGTGATACTCAGTTAAAACTTGACATAGCAAGTGATGAAATAATTGAAGAGATATTTGCAAAGATTCCGTCAATTAAAGCAATTGTTAGTGAAGAGCAAGAAGCAATTGTTGATTTAAATGATAATGGAGAGTATTTAATTGCTTATGATCCTTTAGATGGTTCATCTTTAGTTGATGTTAACTTATCAGTAGGTTCTATTTACGGTATATACAAAGATGAATTTAATGCTCAAAATATTATAGCTTCTGTCTATGTAGTATTTGGCCCTAGAGTTGAAATGGTAGTTGCACTTGATAATTGTGTAAAAATGTATAGATTATTAGCAGGAGAGTTTAAATATATTCAAGATATTAAATTAAATGCTAAAGGTAAATTAAATGCTCCAGGTTCAACGCAAAACTGTTGGGCTCCTTATCATAAGACTATGATTGATGATATTTTTAATGATGGATATAGATTAAGATACTCAGGTGGAATGGTTCCTGATTTACATCAAATATTACTAAAAGGTGGAGGACTATTCTCTTATCCTGGAACTACAGATAGACCAAAAGGTAAATTAAGACAACTATTTGAAGTATTTCCTTTTGCATTAACTTATGAATTTGCAAATGGTGGGGCAATTGATGGATTAAAAAGAGTTTTAGAAGTTGAAACTACTCATATTCATGATACTACACCGTGTTTTTTTGGTTCAAATGAAGAAATTAATAGAGTATTAGAAGTTTATAAGAATAATGCAAGATAGTCAAAAACAAGATGAATGGGATATAAAGCTTGATGTTAAGCTTGAAGAACTAAAAAAATGTCAACAATCATTTTCTTTAGATTCATGTAATCCTTGTGAAAAGTTTTTTGATTGTGAACTTAGAAAGAATTATGTAAAAGCTGTTTATGAGTCTATGAGTAAGGGCTCTGGCGGTGGATTCGAATTTTAATTATATTATTATAGAGGTAAAAGATGGAAGAAACTTGTAAAAATGTTTATATTACAACACCAATTTATTATGTAAATGATGTGGCCCATATAGGTCATGCTTATACAACAATTATTGCTGATATGTTAGCGAGATATTCAAGACTAACAGGGTCAAAAACATTTTTCTTAACAGGAACAGATGAGCACGGACAAAAAATTGCTCAAAGTGCTGAACAAAGAGGAAGAACAGCCCAAGAATATGCAGATGAAGTATCTGGTAAATTTAGAAAATTATGGGATGATTTTGATATTACATATGATAAGTTTATAAGAACTACAGATGAAGAACATAAAATAGGTGTACAAAAAGCATTTGAAATCATGCATAGTAAAGGTGATATTTATAAAGGTGATTATGAAGGTTTTTATTGTGTATCGTGTGAAACATTTTTTACTGAGAAACAATTAATTGATGAGCAATTTTGTCCTGATTGTGGAAAGCCTACAAATATTGTAAAAGAAGAAAGCTATTTCTTTAAATTATCTGCTTATGAAGATAAATTAATCAAATGGTATGAAGAAAATGAAGACTGTATTTTACCAAGAGCAAAGAAAAATGAAATTGTAAATTTTGTTAAAGGTGGTTTAAGAGATTTATCTATTTCAAGAACATCTTTTGATTGGGGAGTTAAACTTCCTGAATCAATGAATGAACCAAAGCATGTTATGTATGTATGGTTAGATGCTTTAATGAACTATATTACGGCCTTAGGATATGGAAAAGATGAAGAAAATATGGATTTCTGGCCTGCAACATCTCATCTTGTAGGTAAAGATATTTTAAGATTCCATTCTATTTATTGGCCAGCATTTTTAATGTCTTTAGATTTACCTCTTCCTAAACATATAGCAGCACATGGTTGGTGGACAAGAGATGGTGAAAAAATGTCTAAATCAAAAGGAAATGTAGTAAATCCTAAAGAGATTGCCGATGCGTATGGACTTGATGCATTTAGATATTTTATGCTTAGAGAAGTGCCTTTTGGACAAGATGGTGACTTTTCTCAAAAAGCTTTAATGGATAGAATTAATTCAGATTTAGGAAATGATTTAGGAAATTTATTAAATCGAATTTCTGGTATGTCTGGAAAATATTTTGATTTTAAAGTGACTTCAAAAGATGTAGAAAAGTTCCATAAAAAAGAACTTTCTGAAGTAGAAGCTATTTTAGAAAATATAGAAGAATATTTATATAAAATGCAAATCAATAGATATCTAGAAGATATTTGGAAAGTATTAACTATTGCAAATAAAGCAATTGGTGATTATGAACCTTGGGCTAAGATGAAAGAAGGCAAAGAAAATGAAGCTATGGCTTTAGTTGCTTTGATTACTAATATTATGGCAAGAGTTTCATTGTTATTAGATTCTGTAATGCCAGAAAAAATTGCAAAAATTGCTGAATCTATAGGTTTAAAAATAAATACAGAGAACTATAATAAAATATTAAAAAATAAAGAACTATTAGCAGATACAACTATTACAAAAGTTGAACAACTATTTCCTAGAATTGAAGAAGTTTTATTAGAACAAGCAAAACCTACAGAAGTATCAAAATCTGAAGCGGAAAAGAAAAGTGAAGCTAAAAAAGTTGAAGAAGAACCAGATAACTTAATTACTATTGACAAGTTTTTTGAAACAACATTAAAAATAGGAACAATTGTAGAAGCTGAAGAAGTTCCAAAATCAAAAAAACTATTGAAATTACAAGTTGATGTTGGGGAAGAAAAAAATAGACAAATTCTTGCAGGGATAAAAGAGTTTTATAATTCTGCAGATTTAGTAGGAACACAAGCTTGTGTTGTAGCAAATTTAAAACCTGCAAAATTAATGGGTATGTTGAGTGAAGGTATGCTTATGGCTGCTCGAGATGAAAATGGTTTATCTTTAATTAGACCAGAAGCTCCAAAAAAATCAGGTACTAAAATAAGCTAGTGCAAATAACATCGATTCTAGATATCATAGATGGAAGATTATTAAATCATCCATCTATTTCTTTTATATACTCTATTAAAACTAATCCTAAAAAAATAAAAGAAGGCGATTTATTTATTGTTCAAGATGAAGATGATATTCCTCTTGCCATTGAAAATGGAGCCTTTGCTTTAGTTGTAAATAAAAAAATAGAAGATATCCCTGATAATGAAATTGCATGGGTATATGTAGAATATATTGAAGAAACAATTATTAAGTTAGTAAGATATTTATTGTCAAATATTAGATTGACTGCTTTTTATTGTAATAGTGTATCTTATGAATTATTTAATATTTTAAGAAAACCAACTGTTCATACAAATATTAAAATTATTCCTAATAACTTATCAAAATTTTTTAAACTATTAGATGATATTGAAGAAAATGATACAATAATTTGTTCTAATCAAAAACTACTTGATGATATTTATCCTATCAATTTTAATTTTAATACAAAAGAGTATGATATTAACAATTTAATAGAACACTCTATTTTTGAGACTACTTTTAGTCATAAAGATAGATATTTTTCAAAACTTAAAATTTCAAGTTTATATTTGACTGAATTTTTAGATGTTTATAGTTATTTAGGATATGACGCAGATTTAAACAAATTAAAAAAATTCCATAGTTTAAAACCAATTTTTGTAGATAAATTGATTAATCATACCGAGTTTGGTAGAACAGATAAGTTTTTAATAGCTCAAGATAAAGATGATTTACTTCAAAAAGAAGTTAATTATTTAACAAATAAATATAAATATGCAAAAGTATTGTATTTGACTACAAAAGATATTGATGACAACAGGGATATAGACTATATTTTTATTAATTCCCTAGAAGAATTGAAAGAGTTTTTAAAAAAGGTTCAATTTAATGCTGTCTATTTTATTGGTGTATCTTATGATGAACTTTATGAACAAGTTTCTAAACAGAACAATGAACCTTCTTTAATATAAAAATTAATATATCATTCCAAAAGAACTTACCACTTTACCTACAATAGTTACTTCACTTTTATCTAATATTTGAATTGGATAATCTTTATTATCAGATATAACATCAAGTTGTCCATCTGCTCTTCTTTGAATTCTTTTTACAAATAAACCATGATTAGTAGTAAACGCATATATTCCATCTCTTGCTACATCTTTTTTTGTCTTATCTATAAAGATAATATTATCACTATTTAATGTTGGCTCCATAGAATCCCCAATGACATTTATAGCATCAATATTTTTTAGATTTTCCTTACCACCTAACATACTTATAAAATATGGAGGAACCTCCATTGATTCGGCACTATCACTATTTTCATAGGCACCACCTCCTGCACTAACACTAACCTCAGGATAGTATCTAATCCAATATTTATCAGTAGAATCTACTAAAGAACCTGGGTTTTGATTGTATAGTAACCAGTTAATTGATATTTTTTTCTTTGCACAGAAGTCTAAAATATTAGAAAAAGGTATTTTCCCTCTATTCTTCATAGTTGCAAAATTTACTTGGCTTAAGTCTAAAGCAGTTGCAACATCCTTATCAAAAACTTTTCCATCTTTACCATCTTGGCTTAATATATCTTTGAGTTTTTCTATAATTTCACTTACGATTAACATTTTAACTCCTTTAAACTAATTATATTACAAAATGCAATATTTTTCAAGTGTTTTGAAAAATTTATATAAAATTTGACATATATTTATTCAAAAAGGATATAAAATGGCACAACAAATTGAGAAAGCAACAAGCAATGTAATGAAAATGTTAGAGAAAGTTGATAATTTTTTACTTGAATTTGGAACTAAAATATTATAAATAGCAACAAAAAAGCAAAATTCCTAAATTTATAAAAAATTGAGATAAAAATAAATTCTACTAAAGCAAAGTTTCTATAAAATTAGATTACTAATTACACGATGGTAACCACGGGGAGTAATATGGAAACAAATTTAATTGCCGAAGCAGGAAAATTTATGGCACTAGGGATGGGAATAGTATTCTTATTTTTGGTTGTTATGATTTTTGCTCTAAAACTACAAGCAAAGCTTATTGGAAAATATTTTCCTGAAAAGAAAGTATCACCTAATAAACCTGCTGTAAGTGCTTCAAACAACACTGCAAAAATGGCTGCAATTGTAGCTGCTGTACAACATCACAAAAATCTAAAAGGTTAATTTAAATGGCTAAAAAATATATTGATGTCATGGATACTACTTTTAGAGATGGATTTCAATCTGTCTTTGGAGGTAGAGTTTTAATGGATGATTTCTTTCCAGCTGTAGAAGCTGCGAAAGATGCTGGGATAACTCACTTTGAGTTTGGTGGAGGAGCAAGATTTCAATCTTTATTCTTCTACTTACAAGAAAATGCTTTTGAGATGATGGACAGATTTAGAGAAATCGTAGGTCCTGACGCTAACTTACAAACACTAGCAAGAGGAATTAACACTGTTATGTTAGATACTGGTTCAAGAGAATTAGTTGAAATGCATGCTAAAATGTTTGCAAAACATGGTGTTACAACAATTAGAAACTTTGATGCATTAAATGATGTTCAGAATTTAGAATATTCTGCAGAATGTATTAAAAAGTATGGATTGAATCATGAAGTAGTAGTTACTTTAATGGATTTACCACCAGGATGTGAAGGTGCACATGATGTTCCTTTTTATGAAAAAACATTAAGACAAATTCTTGATAGTGGAGTTCCACATGATTCTATTTGTTTTAAAGATGCCTCAGGTACTTCTTCTCCACAAAAAGTTTTTGATACTATTAAGATGGCAAGAAAACTAGTTGGTGAAGATACACATATTAGATTACATACTCATGAAACAGCTGGGGTATCTGTTGCATGTTATCTTGCTGCATTAGATGCTGGAGCAGATGGTATTGATTTAGCTGCTGATCCAGTTTCAGGTGGAACTTCTCAACCAGATATTTTAACTATGATGCATGCTGTAAAAGGTATGAATTATGATTTAGGTGGTTTAGAAATTGAAAAAGTTTTAAAATATCAAGAAGTTTTAAAACATCAATTAAAAGATTATTTTATGCCACCAGAGGCAACACAGGTATCTCCATTAATTCCTTTCTCACCTATGCCAGGTGGAGCTTTAACTGCTAATACTCAAATGATGAGAGATAATGGTACTTTAGATAAGTTCCCTGAAGTAATTAAAGCTATGAGAGAAGTAGTTGAAAGAGGTGGTTATGGAACTTCTGTAACTCCTGTATCTCAATTTTATTGGCAACAAGCATATGCAAACGTTATGTTTGGACCTTGGAAGCAAATTGCACCAGGTTATGGAAAAATGGTACTTGGATATTTTGGTAAAACTCCAGTAGAACCAGATTCTGAGATTGTTTCTTTAGCTGCAGAAAAGTTAAAGCTAGAACCAACTACTGAAAATCCATTAGATATTGCAGATAGAGATGAAAAGAAAACAATGTCTTATTGGGAAAATAGATTAAAAGATGAAAATATTGAAACAACAGAAGAAAATATTTTTATAGCTGCTGCTTGTGATGAAAAAGGTATTGCTTTCTTAAAAGGTGATGGACCTTTAAGTGTAAGAAAATCTAATGATTCAACTTGTGAAAATGATAAAGAATGTAATTTAGGAGAAAATAAAGGTATGAGTAACGCAACTGGAAACTACACAGTAGTTGTAGATGGACAAAAATTTAATGTAACTGTAGCAGAAGGAAATGCTGATATTCAAGTAACACCTGTAGCAGATGCAGCACCAGCTGCAGCTTCAAGTGCCCCTGCTGGTGGAGCAGAAATTCCTGCTACTGTTGCGGGTAATCTTTGGAAAATGAATGTAAAAGTTGGAGATAAAGTTGAAAAAGGTGACGTAGTTGCTATTTTAGAAGCTATGAAAATGGAAATTGATGTTGAAGCTCCTTGTTCTGGTACAGTTTCAGCTATTTTAGTTAATCCAAGTGATGCAGTTGAAGAAGGTCAAGCTTTAGCTACTATTAGCTAGTTAGATGAAATTAGGAATTCGGAGAATAATTAATGAATAAAAAACTAATGGCATCAATGCTAATTATATTTTTTGCAATTTTTAGTTTAAATGCTTTTGCTTCAAGTAGTGCAGCAGAACCAATTAATACTGAGACTAAAGAATATGAATCAAAATCATTAGGCCAACTATTAAAGTCTTTTTATGAGACAACAGGTATTTATGCCTTTACAAATCCAAGAGACACGGTTATGACAGCTGAAGCTCACGCTGAAGATGCAAGACCTATGACTACATTCGAACAAACATGGGGAAGATTAATCATGTTTATCGTGTGTTTAACTCTATTTTATTTAGCAATTGCTAAAGGATTTGAACCGTTATTACTTATGCCAATAGCATTTGGTGGTATTTTAGCTAATATTCCACTTGCTGGGATTGGTGGAGAAACGGGAATGCTTGGTATTATTTATAATATGGGTATTGCCAATGGATTTTTTCCTTTACTTATCTTTATGGGTGTTGGGGCAATGACAGATTTTACACCGTTACTTGCAAATCCTAAATCAGCAATTCTAGGTGGAGCTGCACAATTTGGAATCTTTGGTTCTTTAGTAGGTGCAGTTGCTATTGGATTTGATTTACAATCTGCATCAGCTATATCTATTATTGGTGGAGCTGATGGACCAACATCAATTTTTATTGCAAATAGACTTGCCCCTGAATTATTAGGTGCAATTGCTGTTGCAGCTTATTCTTATATGGCCTTAGTTCCAGTTATTCAACCTCCAATTATGAGAGCATTAACAACTGAAGCTGAAAGAAAAATTAAAATGCCAAAATTAAGAAAGGTTAACAAACTAGAAAACTTAATGTTACCGATTGTTATTTTATTCTTAGCAATTTTATTTTTACCAGAATCTACTCCTCTTATTGGAGCTTTTGCTTTAGGTAATTTCTTTAAGCAATCAGGTGCAGTTGAAAGACTTTCTGATACTATGCAGAATTCATTAATCAATATTGTAACTATTTTCCTAGGATTAGGAGTTGGTTCAAAGCTAGCAGCTGATAAATTTTTAGTTGTAGATACTTTAGGTATTATGATTATTGGTCTATTAGCATTCTCAGCAGGTACTGCAGCAGGTGTTATTATGGCAAAAATTATGAATAAGTTTGCATCAGAAGAAAACAAGATTAATCCACTTATCGGTGCAGCTGGGGTATCAGCGGTTCCTATGGCAGCAAGAGTTGTGAGTAAAGTTGGACAAGAGTATGACAAATCAAATGTGTTATTAATGCATGCGATGGGTCCAAATGTTGCTGGAGTTATCGGTTCTGCCGTTGCTGCTGGTGTACTTTTATCAATATTTTAATTAAATTAGTAGGGAATATAAAAAAATGTCTGAAATTAAAGACTCACTTGGCCTAGAAAATGTAGGTACAGTGTACAGAAATCTAGATGTAGATACATTAATTCAACATGCAGTTGAAAATGAAGGTGCAAAAGTATCTTCAACTGGTGCACTTATGATTGATACTGGTATTTTTACTGGTAGAAGTCCTAAAGATAAATTTTTTGTTAATCAAGATCCATCAAATAAGTATATTGCTTGGGGAGATATTAATAGAAAAGTTTCAAAAGATGTATATGAAGATTTAGAAATTACATCTAAAAAACAATTAAGTAACAAAGATTTATATGTTACTGATGTATATTGTGGTGCATCTTTAGATAGTAGAAAATCTGTTAGATTTATTACTGAAGTTGCATGGCAGGCTAACTTTATTCAGAATATGTTTATTGTTCCAAAAGAAGAAGATTTAGAAAACTTCGAACCAGAGTTTACAATTTATAATGCTTGTAAAACTGTAGATATGGCTTATGCAAGTCATAAACTGCATTCAGAAGTTTATGTTGTATTTAATGTAGAAGATAATACAGCTCTTATTGGTGGTACTTGGTATGCTGGTGAGATGAAAAAAGGTGTTTTCTCTATGATGAATTATTGGTTACCTTTAGAAGGTAAGTTAGCAATGCATTGTTCAGCAAACATTGGTAAAGATGGAGATACGGCTCTATTCTTTGGTCTTTCGGGAACAGGGAAAACTACACTTTCTACTGATCCAAACAGGTCATTAATTGGTGATGATGAGCATGGTTGGGATGATAATGGAATCTTCAATTTTGAAGGTGGATGTTATGCAAAAGTAATTAACCTTGATGGTGAATCTGAACCAGATATTTTTAATGCTATTAAAAAAGGTGCAATATTAGAAAATGTTGTTGCTGATGAAAATGGTGTTGTTGATTATACAGATGGTTCAAAAACTGAAAATACAAGGGTTTCTTATCCTTTAGATCATATTCCAAATCATACTCCAGATATGAAAGGTGGTCATCCAACAAATATCATCTTTTTATGTGCTGATGCCTTTGGTGTTTTACCTCCTGTTGCTAAATTATCTAAACAGCAAGCAATGTATTACTTTTTAAGTGGTTATACTGCAAAAGTTGCGGGAACTGAAAGAGGAATTACTGAACCAGTAGCTACATTCTCTTCTTGTTTTGGTGAAGCATTTTTACCGTTAAATCCGACAGTTTATGCTTCTTTACTTGGAGAAAAAATTGATAAACACAATGTAAATGTTTATTTAGTTAATACTGGATGGACTGGTGGTCCTTACGGTGTTGGTTCAAGAATGAGTATAAAAAATACAAGAGCTTGTATTAATGGAATCTTAGATGGTTCTATTAATGGTTCTGAGTTTGAAAAATTACCTGTATTTAATCTTCAGATACCAAAAACATTAAATGGTGTTGAGACTTCTGTATTAAACCCAAGAAATACTTGGGAAGATAAAGATGCATATGATGAAACTTCTCAGAAGTTAGCTAGTATGTATATTAAAAACTTTAAAAAGTATTTAACTTTAGAAAGTGATTATGACTTTACATCAGCAGGGCCTAAACTATAAAATTCAATAGTTTTAAATAAAAAAAGGAGTGAAGAAATTCACTCCTTTTTTTATTTTGATAATAAACTATTAAGATAGTTTAAAACTACCCTACTCTAGATTTTTAACATTCTATTTGTATTTCTTCAATTATTTCCAGACCAAAACCATTAAGTCCAACAAATGAATGTTTCCCTCCACTTGTCATTAATTTAATTTTCTTTACATTAAGAGTATTTAATATTTGTGCTCCAATACCATAATCTCTTTGAGATTCTTTATGTGCCATATCTTCATTTAAAAATATTAATAATCCGCCTTTTGATTGTAAGAAGTTGATTGTTTTTAACATTGAATGAAGTTTTTCATCGTTTAAAAATAATTTGATATCAGGAATTACTGTATGAAACTTTACATGTGTAACCTCTGAATGCTTACCAAATTGTATTGCTGTATGAATATGTCCAATATGATCTTTAAACTCTTTTTTTATTACATTTGTTCCAAAGAATTTATTATCAACACTTGAAATTTCATTTACTAAGTTTTCATGAGATAGTCGATATTCTACCAAATCAGATATATAAATTTGTTTTAGATTATGTTTTTGAGCAAAAATATCTAAATCATCACGTCTTGCCATTGTTCCATCTTCTTTCATAATTTCACAAATAACTGCTTCTCCATTTAATCCTGCTAGTTTACATAAATCAACAGAACCTTCTGTGTGTCCAGTTCTAACCAAAACACCACCATCTTTTGCAATTAACGGAAATATATGTCCTGGACGTACTAATTCTTGTGCTTTTGAGATTGGATTTGCTAAAATTTTAATGGTATCATCTCTCTCACCTGCACTAATTCCAGTTGCAGCATCTGCGGCATCAACAGAAACAGTAAATGCAGTCTCGTATGAGGATGTATTAGATGCAACCATTGGATTTAATTCTAATTTATCTGCTGTTTCTTTCGTAACAGATACACAAACTAAACCTTTTGCATGTGTAACCATAAAATTAACTTTTTCTGGTGTACTTAAAGGTGCTGCATAAACTAAATCACCTTCATTTTCCCTATCTTCATCATCAAGCATAATAACCATATTGCCTTTTTGAATTTCTTCAATTGCTTCTTTTACTCTTTGTATTGCATTCATTTTTCTACTTTTTAATAATTTTTTTAGTATTTGAGATATTATATCGAAAATTTGTAAATTTATTCCAAAAACCCTTGACAAGATATACATTTTTTACTATAATTTCGGCACTTAAATTGTTGGGGTATCGCCAAGTGGTAAGGCAACGGCTTTTGGTGCCGTCATTCGTAGGTTCGAATCCTACTACCCCATCCATTTTAAGTATCACCGGACGCGGAATAGAGCAGCCCGGTAGCTCGTCGGGCTCATAACCCGAAGGTCGTAGGTTCAAATCCTGCTTCCGCAACCAATCAAAGTATGATGTCTTATGTCAAGGTAGCTCAGCTGGCTAGAGCGCTGGTCTCATAAGCCGGAGGTCGAGAGTTCAAGTCTCTCTCTTGACACCATACTTTCTTGATCATCTTGATCAAAAACTCATAAAATAATTTTTCATTATGTTTTTAAATCAAAGTGTAAGATTATTTTGTTGTGTGCTGATGTAGCTCAGTTGGCTAGAGCAGCTGATTTGTAATCAGCAGGTCGGGGGTTCAACTCCCTTCATCAGCTCCATTTGCGAAATAAAAATGAAATAGAACAAATTAATAAATTTGAATATGTTTTTTCTTGTATAAATCTCTTAACTCTTTATCGTTCTATTTCTTTTTTATTAAAAAAAACTTTTATATGTATGTGCAGGGACTTTTCTCAAAAAGAAAATTATTTTATATGGCTTTTTATCAATCTTTACAGTTGTTTCTTTTTTTAGGAAGGGAAATCTTTTTGTTTTAATTATATTGTTTTTTTTATTCATTAAATGAAAGCTATATAAACCACATTTATTTCTGCTATTACTAATGCAAGATATTTTTGCTTCTTTTTTTTCTGTATCATACTGAACTTGTAAATCAATTGTATAACTTACGGGATGAGCATTTATATACAAAGTTATACATAATAGACTTAATAGTATTTTTTTCATTTTGTTACTCCTATACAATAATCATATTCACTTTTTTGTACTTCAAGTTTTTTCGCAGAGCTTATTTCAATCAATTTATATGCCATATATAATTTTTCATCAATAGTACACATAGTAAAGACATTATTTAATTTTATATCTATATCAAAAGAAAGACTAATTCTTTTATCATTGTTTTGGTTTATTTGAATATTTTTTGGCTCAATTTTTATTTCATCTTCTAATGTTAGAAAAATATTATAATTATTTTCTTTTAATTTGGAAAAATGTGTTTTAATGAAAGCATTTTTCTCATTTTTATCAAAAATTTTGTTTTTATTTTTATCAAAGTCAAACAATAATACCCTTGAATTTAATCTATCAAAAATCCATTCATTTTTTATTTTATCTTCTTTTATTATGATTTTTGAATCTAGAAAGAAGTGGGGATGAGCATAGATTATTTCTATACAAATAAAAAAAATTAAAAATATTTTTTTCATACTAATAAAAATACTCCTAATATAAATAACAAAATTATCGCTGAATAAGTTAACAAATTCATATAGACTTTATAATTTTGATATCTAGAATTTTTAACTTGTGTAGCCACAATTGCTGCAACTGATATGGTAATTCCCATACCTATACTCATAGCAACGGCACTTAATATTCCTAAAGAAATGTAGCCTAATATCATAGAGAATAGAACAATAGTCATTACTCCTGGACAAGGTACAATGCCAATTGAAAATGTTACTGCAAATAAATTTTTAGTTTGAAGTCGTTGAATCTTTTCTTCTTCATTTTTATCTGTTATTACTTCATATAACAAATATAATGCAATAAAAATAATAAATATTGCTGATATTTTATACATATTTGTATTTATTTCTTGAAAATGTTTTGTAATAGAGTTTTGAAGAAATATATATAATAGTCCTGTAATACAAAGTGCAGAGAAAGTATGGATAATAGAGGTTAAAAAACCTGCTTTAAAAGCTTCTTTGATTTTTGCTTCTTTAGCTAAAAAGTAACTTGCAATTACTAACTTTCCATGTCCAGGACCTAAGGCGTGAACTAAGCCGTAAATAAAAGAAACAGCTAATATGTAGAAAAAAATAATAGATTCACCCATTTCTAATCTATCAAAATAATTAGATATTTTAATATTTAATATTTGTTGTGTCTGGACAACAAAATTTAAGAAACTCTGATATATACTCATTTTTCAACTATCTTTTGCAAATGTGTCATTTGACCTGGTTTAATAATTTTATGAACGTTATTAGTAGGTTTTATGTGTGGATCTCGTCCATAGATAAAACTTTGTTCTTCAACAATTATTTTATATGCTTTGTTAAGTTCTAATGCTCTTTTAGAAGTTGGTAGAATTAAATATGATATATCTTTTCTGATTTTATCAAGTTCTTTTTCTTTAAATTTCCATTTTTGTTCTATTATTTTATTTGGGTTCTCTAATTTAGATATTAAATCTTTTTCTATATTTTTTTTATTCGTTTCCCAATTTTTAATAAAAAATTTGTCTACTATTTCTTTATTCATTCTGAATTCATCACCTGCACTATTCTCTTTTAAATACTTAACATATTCTGTTTCATCATTTAAAAGTTTTTTATCAGCGATATTTCTAATTCCTTTTTGTGTCCAATGATACCAGCCATAAGCAAGATTATTTTTTTCGAATTTTCTTTTGAAAACAAAAGTTGAGTCTGTAATTGCTCCTATATTACTATGGCAACCCATACAAAATACAGTTTCTTCATAATTTTGTGGTCTTAAATTACCATTTATATCTTCAATAAAACCTTGATAGTACCATCCTCTTTTATTACTAAGTCCTGTTTCCATATTGCCAACATATATATCTGTTCTATCAGGAAAATCGCGTTTCTCTTTTAATTCAGCAAATCCTAAATTTGATAGTTGTGAGTATGTATTCCAATTGGTTTTTTTACCATATCTTAGCTCCTTCATTCGTGAAGACATTTTAATATTTTTATTCTCATCTATATCAATATATCTTACTGAATGGATAAATTCTGTGCCTACAGGGTATAAGCCAGGTGCTATTTTTTCAATATTATCTATTTGAAGTTTCTTTGCTTCACCTACATATGACATGGAAAAATTCTTTTGTTTCATAGTTTTCATATCAAGCGTTGGTTTTTTCCAATTAAATACAATTTTTGAACTTATATCAATTTTTCCATTTTGATTAAGGTCTACACCAAAATCTTTTTCATTTACTTTTTCAATATTAATATCTTTTTGTTTTATTAGTGATTCTATTATCGAGAGATTTATTTTATAAATTTCTTTATCAAACTCTCCCTTTTCATTATTTTGATAAACTTTTGAAAGTCTTATTAAAACATCATCAGTACTTCCATTTGTTGGCCAAAATGTTCCTAAGAAAGGATAGTATGCAAATGCTCTCCATCCTGTGTACTCTCCTTTTGAATTTTTATCAAAGCCTTCTTCATCAAAATTAAAATGTACATCTGGAATATAACCATCCCATTTCCCATTATTATTAAAATCCCATTCTTTTGATAAGTTTTTTAATTTAGACTCTAGAATAATTTTATTATTTGAATCTTTATAGTTATTTTCTCTTATGTAGTTTAAAATTGCTATATCATCAATTTTTGATACTTCTTTAGTTCTATCTTTAAAAAGATTAATCCATGGGTTTTTTAATGCTATTTCAGGAAAATCATATGCTTCTTGTAAATCTTCATCCTGCATAGTAAAATTAGGAATTTTATTTTTTGTATGACAAGAATAACATGGATTGTGTAGTATATTTTTATTTAGTTCATTTTCTGTTTTTGTATAACATTGACTTGAAATATAGGCAGTTTTATTATATAGCTTCTTAGTTTTTAAATCTATTGAACAGGCAGATGTAGTTAAAAGTAATATTAAAAGTATTTGTTTATAGTCTGTATTTTTCATTTATAATCCATTGTTTAATGAGTGTGATGAATTATAAAATTGTTTAGTTACATTATGATAACAAGAAAGGTTATCATTAATATCATAAGTTTTTAATAGTTTAGCTTTTTATTCACTTTTTATTTTTTTAGAAAGTGGAATTTCTATTATAATCTTTGCCCCTACTTTACTATTTTTAATTTTAATTTTTCCATTTAGTTTTGTTTCAATAATTAATCTTGAAATATAGAGGCCTAATCCTGTACCTTCTTTACTTTTTTTAGTTGTAAAATACATATCAAAGACTTTATTTATAATTTCTTCTTTTATTCCTCCCGCATTATCTTCTATTTGTACAATAATATTTCTTTTATCTTTTTCTATTGATATCTCAATATTTTTATAGTTTGATGTTTTTTCACATAAAGCATCTTTTGCATTGATAAGTATATTTAGAATGACTTGTGAAAACTCACTTGGATAACCAAGAATCGGATATATTTCACTTTTTCTATTTACTTTAATATTAATATGATTATATGTTAAACTCATATCTATAATATTAATTGCGTTATCTATATAATCAGAGGCATTAAATACTTCTTTTTTCCTATTTGGTTCAAAGAAGTTAGAAAAGTCATCAATGGTTGTAGACATATATTTAAGAAGTTCATTACCATTTTTAATTCTTGTATTCATATATTCTTTAGTTAACTCATCAAAGTTGTAAGAAGCTTCTAAGTTCATAAATATTCCACCTAATTGAGAAAGTGGTTGTCTCCATTGGTGTGCTATATGTGCAATCATTTCTCCCATCATTGCAAGTTTTGACTGCTGCATTAGTAAATATTCGTTATCAAGCCTTTTCTTTATCTCTTTGTCAACCTCTTCTTGTAATAAGTTTTTTTCTTTTTCATGGATAGTTACATCTTTAAATATGATTTTTATATAGTTGTTATTTAAGTTTTTTGATAAAGTTCCTGATAATTCATAAGAGGAATCTCCTATTTTTATTATTGTATTTGTCAATATACTTTTATTTTGAAAGCTTTTATAGATTTTTTTCCAATCTTTTTTCCCAAAAATAGAAGTTACTTTTCTATCTAATAAATTATCACCAAATATTGTTTTTGCTTTATTGTTCATCCAATATAATATTTGTTCTTTTTCATTATCAAAAATCTCGATTATAGCTTCTGGTAAAAAATTCATTATTTCTTGAGCATGCTTTATTTTATTTTGGAGTATTCTTGAATAATTTCCTTTTATATGTTTAAGAATATCTCTATTTGTAAGAATATTTACTACGTTATTCTTTTTATCTAAAACTACAACTCTTCTAATATTTTTTAATTTCATAATATCTATTACATTTGTTACTAGTTCATTTGAATTAACTGTAATAATTGGTTTATTCATATATTCTTCAATATTTGATTTTAAATTTATCTCTTTAAATGTGATATTTAGGATGTCTTTTTCTGTAATAATACCAACTTGGTGGTTGTTTTTAGTGACTACAATAGAACCTACTCTATGCTCTTGCATTAATATTAATGTATCATAGATAGTAGAACTTACATCTATTGTTAAAACCTTTTTATTTGTTTTTACAATATCGTTTATTTTTAAGTCAACTTTATAAACATCTTCTTCTAAGTATTCAAATAAGTTTTCTTGGGTTACAACTCCTGTATACTCGTCTTTTTTATTAACTAAAACTATTCTACGTATATTATTTTTACTTAGAATATCAAAAGCAATATCTATTGGACGGTTTTGATTAACTGTAATAACTTTTTTTTGTCCAATTTTATATACTGGAGTGTCTAAATTTATTTTATTTTTTAAAATATTTACAATATCACTCTCTGTTAATATTCCAATTGGTTTGTTTTTTTTAATTAATATAGCACAACCATTTTTATTTTTTATCATTATAGACATTGTTTCTTTTATTGATGCGTCATGTTTTACCTGGAATGTATGCTGGTTCTTTATATCTTTTAAATTGTTCATTTTAATCTGTTCTTACGCAAAGTTTATATCCTACACCACTGATATTTTTGAGAATTTTACTATATGTTTTATTTCTTATATTTCTAATTTGACTTCGTATTGCATCTTCTGTCATTATATCATCAGGCCAAATTTGAGTTTCTATTACTTCATAAGTAATTGTTTCATTTTTTTTATTTATAAAAAATTCTAACAATTGGATTTCTTTTTTTCTTAGTAGAATAATAGAGTTATCTTTTTTATTAAGTATATTTTTTTCTGTATGTTGATAGATAAAGCCCTCTCCTAAGTCAATTAAAGTAGGAAGTGAGCTATTTTTATCTAATTCTAATATTGCTTTTTGTGTAGCACTAAAAAGATCCGTTCCTGTTACTGGTTTAACTAAATATCTTGTTAAATCTAATTCTACAGCTTGAACCATAAATTCTTTGTTTGTGTAAGCTGTAGTCATAATAATTCTAGTTTTTGAATCCTCTTTTCTAATTAAAGATGCAAAGTCAATACCATTCATTCCTGGCAAGTTTATATCTAAGAGAATAATATTTGGTTTGTATATTTTATAAAGGTCTAAGGCTTCTTCACAGTTGTCAGAAACATATATTTTTTTAAAAAATCTATTTAAGTACTCTACAATATGTTTTCTAACGTCTAATTCATCTTCAACATATAATACTGTACAGTATTTCATTTTATTAATTAATTCTTTTTTATCCATTTATTTCATTTCAATATATATTATTTATTTTCTAATTCTTTTTCTATTTTTATGAGTTCAACTACTCCATCATACATATCTTGAACACATTGTACTTCTGTTACTCCAAGTCTTCTTTTATTACTAATATCATAAACTCCACCAACACTTTCTGAGTGTTCTCCATGGATACCTCTAATTTGTAAATGAAAATTATCAGTAATATTTTTAAATCTATTCATATCTTCAGATAAGTTTGGAAGTTTTATATGAACACTTGCTCTCATAGCTGTACCTAAGTTAGTTGGACAACTTGTAATATATCCTAAATGGTCATTATAAGAAAATTGTATCTTTTCTTCTATTTTTTTTATTGCAGTGGTTAATCTTTCAAAAACCTCTTTTATATCTCCACCTTCTTGCATAGATATAATTCTTAACTGGTCTTCTTCATTTACCCAAACTAAAAATGTTTTTTCATCATTATGAAATATACCTCTTCCCGATGGCCAATCTCTATTTAATCCAGCAGCTTCTAAAAATCTATCTCCTGCTTTAAATAAAAAATGATCTGAAATAAGTTGTTTCTTTATATTTTCAGGCATTCCATCTAAAGGATAATAAGTCCCTTTTAAATCATCATTTAGTGAATTTAAAGCATTAGATGCATCATTTTCTATTTTTTCTCTTTGTTCTTTAGTTATAGCAGGTCCTAAAGGAATATTTGCAAAGTTACGTCCAACTCTAATTCTTGTTGAAAGTATATATTTACCTTCTTCGTCTGGATTTGGAGCATTTAAGTCATTAGGATTTAGATTACTAGTATGTTTATCTTCTTTAGAAAAACCATGATAATCTTCAATTATTGGATCAAATAATAAATTAAAAGTTGTATATGATTCAATATCTCCTGCATAAACACCTATTCCACTATCTAAGTTTACAACACCAGATAAAATTGCATTTTCTAAAGTAAAATTATTTGCTGTTTTCTTCTCATTTAACTTAGAATACACATCTTGAGTTAAATATTTTGATAACAATGATTTACAAGTTTTTGGAAACTCAGGACAAGTAGTGATTTTATTCATTTTTTTTCCTTATATTTATATTATATTCTTTTAAATTTTTATTTAATTTAATATTTCGTAAATATTTATAATATTTTAGAAATATTTAGTTTTTATTTTATTATAAAAAAATGTATATAAAAGGGAATAGAAATAAGATATTCTTTGATATTATTAAAAAATAAATATATAAAAGGAGAATTTTATGAAAAGAGTATTATTTCTTTTTATGATTTTTATTACTACATATGCAAATGCAATAAGTTGGTCTCAATTAAAAAGTTGGGGAAATAAAGATATAGAACCAGATGTAAAATATAATATAGAAACAGAAGGTTATAATGTAAGAGTGTACGAGTTTACACCTCTTAGTGATCCAGGAAGTACATGTATAATGACATTTACTAATGAAAAAATGGGAATGTTTTGTTTTAATAAATCAAAAGATGCGGTAAAAAGAGATAAGTAACTAAATGTTACTTACTCTGTTGCATTATGAATTGCTTTCTTTGTTGATTTATAAGCTTTAGATGTTCCTTCTTTAGTTGCATCCCAGGCATCTGAAGAATCTTGTTTTACACCTTTCCAAGTTGCACAACCACTTAAAACAAATATTGATACTATTAGTGTTAATAAAATAGATTTCATTTTTCTTCCTATTAAATAGATTAAATTTGTATTATTTTACAAAAATCAAGTATATATTTTACTTTAATAAAGAGGAGAAATTGTGTAGTTGTATAGTTAAAGTAAGGCAAAAGCCCTACTTTTAGTTTATATAGTAATTTCTTTGATATCTGCTATATTTTTAAATTCTTGGTAAACTAAACCAATTGTATTTTTTCTATTTGTTTTTATTTCTTCATTTTCATGATTTACAAATACATTATTGAAAAAATTATCAAGCTCAGGTTTTAAACCAAATAATGCTTCTAATTCTTCATCATATGAAGAGTATTCTTTTGAAGTAATTGTAGTGTATTTGTTAAATAAATCTTTTTCTTCTTTATCTTCAAATAAAGATTCATTTACATTAAGTTTAGAGTTTGTATCTAAATCTTTAATAATATTTGCAACTCTTTTAAATGTAGTACTATATTCTTTAAAATCATCACTTAAAACAACAGGGTTTAGTGCGCATAACTTCTTAGAAACTTGATATATATCTGTTTCTCCTGAACCTAATACAGCTTTTAGAACAGATGGGTTTACATCAAAAATTTTAAATAATCTTTCATTAAAAAACTCTACTAATTTTGATTTATCTAATCCTTTGTATGAATCAGCTAATGCATCAATGATTTTTTCTAAATCAACTGGAAGTTTGTGTTCCATTGCAATTTTAACTATACCAGCTGCTGCTCGTCTAAGTCCAAAAGGATCTTTTGAACCGCTTGGAATTTTACCTACAGAGAATAATCCCATTAAATTATCTAATTTATATGAAAGTGCAATAATACTAGAAAACTTACTTGATGGTAATTCAGAGTCTTCTCCATCTGGTAAATATTGTTCTTTAATTGCAGTATATAAATTTATATCTTCTCCTGCAAGTTTTGCATAGTAATATCCCATCAGACCTTGTAACTCTGTAAATTCATAAACCATTTCTGACATTAAGTCTGCTTTACTCAACATTACAGCTTTTTCTACAAGTTCTTTTTCTTTTATATCAAAAATGTCTGCTAAGTAAGAGGCAATTTTTGCTTCTCTTTCACATTTTTCATACATAGAACCAAGACCTTCTACAAATACTAATTTTTTAAGATCTTCATTTGAAAGACCATTCTTGATATCATTTTTATAGAAAAACATACCATCTGCAAGTCTTGGTCTTAATACTTTTTCATTTCCAGCAATTATGTGTGTAAAGTCTTCAGTTTTAGAGTTTGAAACAACAATAAAGTTATTTGTTAACTTATCATTTTTATAAACTGCAAAATATCTTTGATGTTCTTTCATCGATGTTACAATAACTTCTTCTGGTAATTCTAAAAACTCTTCATCAAATTTTCCAATTAATGCCGTAGGATACTCAGTTATTGCTACTACTTCTTCAAGTAATTCAGTATCAATTTCAATTTTTACACCATTATTTTCTTCAATACTTTTCATTTGATTTAGAATAAGGTTTCGTCTATCATCTGGATAAAGGATAACTCCGTTATCTTTTAATTTATCAAAATAAGTACTAGAGTCAAAAGTAAAAGGTTCATATGAAACCATTCTATGAGCAAAGGCTTTATTAGATGATTTTACTCCATATAATTGGGCATCAACGATTTCCTCACCTAGTAAAATAGCTAAACTTCTAATAGGTCTAATAAAACTATCAGTTCGGCAAGCCCATCTCATTGATTTACCAAAATTTAAAGAGTTGATAAATTCATTTACCATTTCGTTTAATAAATCTTTTGAATCAGTTCCTTTTACTTCTTTTTTAAAGTAAAGAACTTCACCTCTTCCTTGATCAATTCTATCAAGTTGAGATACATCAACTCCACATTTTTTAGCGAAACCTAATGCAGCTCCTGTTGGTTCGTTATCTTTAAAAGCAATTTTTACAGGTGCTCCAAATTGTTCTTGGATAGAGTCTTCTTGTTTTACTTGAAAATCTTTATGCCATAATACTAATCTTCGAGGAGTATAGAAAAAATCAAAATCACATAGTAATCTATTTTTTTCTAAAATATCAGCCCACTTCTTCTCAATATTCGGAAGTTCTTTTAAAAATGGAATGGCTGGTAATTCTTCTACTCCAATCTCTATTAATAATGGTTTATTCATCTACTTTTTCCTTATTAGCCTTTTGTTTTTCTATCTCTTCTAATTTATCTGTATGTTTTTTTATTTGTTGTTTATTAAAACCTCTAATAAACATAAATACCATAAAGACAAATAATACTGTTACAATAACATCTAAAATTTCTTTCATATTTAATCCAATATTCTTTATAAAAGTTGATATTTTATCTAAAAATCACTTATTTTCCATTAAATCAAGAAGATTTGAATTGTTGTCAAAACTTTTTATTTTAAATAAATCTTCTTTATTTACGTGACATTCTTTACATGTAACTAACTGTTGGTGTTCATTTATTTCAGTTTTTATAAGTTTATTTTGAGAATGACATTCAAAACAATCTCCTCCACACTCGGTCATACCTTCAGGTACTTTTGTATGACAATTAATACATGTTTTTAATATTTTATGGTGTGGTTTTTCAATAGACTTTTTTAATACAGGATGACATTGTATACAATTTCCTGTACAAGAGAAACAGTATGTAGATATTAATATAATTAATAAATAAAATCTCATATTTTATTTTAATAAATCTTTGTAAATTACTCCATCAATTTCTGCTTGAGCAATATCTTCAATCTCTTTATCTTGCTCAATAATGGCTAATATTTTAGAGTCAAACATATAGTTCTCTGCAATTTTTTGAATATTTTTTGCAAGTTTCTTATCAGAAATAATATATTTTGCACCTAAGGCATTAGCGTATATAGCTTCTTTTATAGAAGTTACGATAATGGCACTGTTTAATTGATTTTTATTACAATAAGTCAATAGATTTTCATCATAGTTATAAATTAGTGTAGAATTTGGAAGAGAATGTTCTATATCCCAAATACTATCTACTAAACTAAGATCTTCAAATGGAATTAAATTATCACCTAATAATATCATCCTAGTTTCCTTTTTATTTATTTTGAAGACAATCTTTTGAACAATAAAAATGCCCATTGCTTAAGATAGCTTCTTTTTTAGATACAAATGTACTACAAGTAGGACATTCTACCATAATATCTTCGATTTTTTCATCTTCTTTTTTTGTTACACTTTTTTCTCTGTCTTTTTTAAATAAAACAATATAGACTAAAAAAAGTACAACAGCTATTGCTAAAACTTTTAATATCATTTAGACCCTTTTAAATATAGATAATTTCTATCTTTTCTAGAATAAGTTTGTGTATTTTCAAGTTTTGCCTCTTCTATTTCACTTTCTAAAAGACTTCCTTTGTAAAATAAATAACTTGTTGTATCAGTAGATATGTTCTTTGTTATATCTAAGAGTAGTTTTGTATTTGTAACTGCTCTTGATGTTACTAAATCTACTTTTACATTTTCTACTTCTTCTACTCTTTTTCCAATTACTTCAATATTCTTTAGACCAAGAGAGTTTTTTACAAAATTCAAAAAAGCTACTCTTTTTACTCTAGGCTCTATTAAGTAACATTTGATATCTGCTCTTGCCATTGCTAGGATTAGACCTGGATACCCTGCTCCTGTTCCTATATCAGCAAAACTATTATAAGAATCTAAATATTGCAAGGGATAAATTGAATCTATAATATTTTCTCGTATATCTTCAGTACTTAATCTACCACTTAAATTATGAACTTTACCCCATTTTTGAAGTAACGTTGTAAAGACATTACATCTTTTTGGAAATTCGTCATCTAAGATAATATCTTTTATATTTTCTTGGAAATCCATTAAAACATGTGTCCCATATGTTCTTTTTTTGTATTTATATAATCTTCATTATATTTATTTGATTTTGTAATTGCTGGTATTCTTTCACAAATATCTATTCCTAAAGATTCCACATAATTGATTTTCTTAGGATTATTTGTAATTAACTTTATACTTTTCAATTCTAAATCTGTAAATACTTCTTCAACAACAGAATAATCTCTATCGTCTTCGCCAAATCCAAGTTCAAGATTTGCTTCTATTGTATTTCTTCCTGCATCTTGCAGTGCATAGGCATTTACTTTATTTAGTAAACCTATGTTTCTTCCTTCTTGTCTATGATATATTACTAACCCGCCATGTGCGGCAATAAATTTTAAAGCTAAATCTAACTGATTTTGACAATCACACTTAAGACTTCCCAGTGTGTCGCCTGTTAAACATTCAGAGTGAATTCTTACATAAGGTGATTCAATTTTGTCAAAATTTTCACTCATAATTGCTAAATGTTCTTGATTATCTTGCTTGTAAGCTCTTATTTTAAATTTTCCATATTTTGTAGGTAAATTAGCAATATTTGATTTCTCTATATTCATAACCTTTTAAACCTTAAGTTGATAAAATGCTCAAGATTATATCTAACAAAGGTAAATATTATGTTTAAAAGATTTAGAAGATTAAGAATTAATCAGACATTAAGAAACTTGGTACAAGAGACAAGTTTAAGTAAAGATGATTTTATATATCCATTATTCGTAAAAGAAGGTGAAAATTTTAAAAAAGAAATTGAATCAATGCCAGGTGTTTTCCAAATGAGTATTGATGAAATATTAAAAGAGTGTGAATATATTAGAAGTATAGGATTAAATTCAATTATTTTATTTGCTATTCCCGATTTAAAAGATTCTGTAGGTAGTGAGTGTTTATGTGAAGAGAGTATAATCTCAAGAACAATAAAAGCAATAAAATCAAAATTTCCTGATATGTTTGTTGTTACTGATTTATGTTTTTGTGAATATACAGACCATGGACATTGTGGTATTTTAGATCCAAAGACTGAAACTGTAGATAATGACAAAACACTAGAGATTTCTGCTTTACAAGCAATAGTTCATGCAAGAGCTGGTGCTGATATGATTGCTCCTTCTGGAATGATGGATGGAATTATAGAAACATTAAGAGAAGCATTGGATGAAAATGGTTTTGAAAACTTACCAATTATGGCTTACTCTACTAAATTTGCAAGTGCTTATTATGGACCTTTCAGAGATGTTGCAGAATCTACTCCAAGTTTTGGGGATAGAAGAACATATCAAATGAACCCAGCTAATAGACTAGAAGCATTAGAAGAGTCTTTACAAGATGAAAAAGAAGGTGCAGATATTCTTATGGTTAAACCAGCACTTGCATTTATGGATGTTATTAGAGATATTAGAAATGAATCAAATCTTCCTATTTGTGCATATAATGTGAGTGGGGAGTATGCAATGTTAAAACATGCAGGTGCTGCTGGACTTATAGATTATGAAAGAGTAATGATGGAGACTTTAATTGGGTTTAAAAGAGCTGGTGCAGATTTAATTATTACATATCATGCAAAAGAAGCTTGTGAACTTTTAAATAAAAAGTAAAAATAGTTATATTATGGGACAAACTTATCAAGAAGCTATAGAAAACTCAAATATTGTTTCTAAAACAGATATAAGAGGTGTTATTACTTTTGTAAATGATGAGTTTTGTAAAATTTCTGGTTATTCAAAAGAAGAACTTCTTGGAAGTAACCATAATATAATTAGACATCCAGATATTCCAAAAGAGGCTTTTGAATCTCTTTGGAATACAATTCTTTCAAAAAAACCATATAAGACAACTGCGAAAAACCTTTGTAAAGATGGTTCTACTGTTTACTTAAATACTACAATAACACCTATTCTTGACAATAATGATAATATAAAAGAGTTTATTGCAATTCGTTATGATGTTACAAAAGAAGTTGAGTTAAAAAAAGCATTAGAAAAGAAAGATGAAGAGCTAGAAGTATTAAATAAAACATTGGAACAAAGAGTATCTGAACAAACTGCTCAACTATTAGAGTTAAATCAAACACTAGAACAAAGAGTTCAAGTAGAGATAGCAAAGAATAAAGAGAAACAAAAAATGCTTTTTTGGCAATCTAGAATGGCAAGTCTTGGACAAATGCTTGCAAATATTGCACATCAATGGAGGCAGCCTCTAACTGAACTTAGTTTGACAATGTTTAATATTAAGAAGAGTGCAAAAAACTGTAATCCTGAAAAACTTGATCAATATTACAAAGAATCATTAGGAATTATTGAAAATATGTCAGAAACAATTGATGATTTCACAAACTTTTTTAATCCAAATAAACCTAAAGAGAAATTTTTTATAGATTATGCAATTGATGATGCTTTATTGATTACTAAAAAGCTATTACAAAGAGAAAATATTTATATAAATAAAGAGTTTGAAAAAATTGAAGTCTTTGGAGTTTTAAATGAATTTTCGCAAGTTATAATAAATCTTATACAAAATTCTAGTGAAGCTTTTAATAGTAATAATATATCTGACAAAGAAATTGATATAAAAGTTTATAAAAATGAAAAAAATGTTTTGATTTTATATTCTGATAAAGCTGGTGGAACAGATAATTTAGATAAAATATTTGAACCATATTTTACAACTAAGCACCAAAGTAATGGGACAGGCCTTGGTCTTTTCATGTCTAAAATGATTATTGAGAAAAGTTTAAATGGAATAATTGAAGCAAAAAATTGTGATGGTGGATTAGAGTTTAAAATTAAAATACCTTTAGGAGAATAGATGTCAAGTGATGAAATTTTATTAAAAGAGTTAAAAATACTTTTTGTAGAAGATGAGGTAAATATTTCTAAACTATTAAAAGATGCCCTTGCTGATTATTTCTTTTCATTCACTGTAGCAAATAATGGTGAAGAAGGTCTAGATAAATTTAAAAAAGTAAATCCTGATATTGTAATCACTGATATAATGATGCCAAAGCTTGATGGTTTAGAAATGACAAAAAAAATCAAAGAGATAAATGAAGAAATACCAATTATTGTATTAAGTGCATTTTCTGATAAAGAAAAACTTTTAAAGGCAATTGATATTGGTATTACAAAATATTTTATTAAACCTTTTGATCCAGAAGAAGTACTAGAATATCTTACTTTCTTAGCAAAAAAATTAAATAAACATAGAATCATTTGTTTAAATAAGCATTTTAGCTTTGATAATAATACAAAGAATCTTTTTGAAGATGATACTTTTGTTAATATAACAAAAAGAGAGAAACAATTTATATCTTTATTAGTTGAAAATAAAAAAGATATTGTAACAGCAAAGTTAATAAAAACGAAATTATGGCCTGGTGAAGATGTTACAGATGAGAGATTAAGAACTTTTATTAAAAGGTTAAGAGCAAAAACGGCTAAAGAATTAATTAAAAATATTCCAGGACAGGGATATTTAATTTCTCCAAACGATATTTAAATCATTATTCAAACTGTTTAAATCAAATACTTTAGTTGAATTTTCTAAGTTTGATAGATTTTCAACTTCTAAAAACTTTTGTATATAAAAGTTGTCAGTGTAAGTATTTTCTACTAAAATCTTTTGCATAGTATTTATGTCATCTACATCTAACAAGTCATTATGCAAAGTTGTTCTTACTTCAAATTTACAATCGCTAGATTTTAGAATTTTTAAACTATCAATAAACTCATCATACAATGAACTTTTTGTTATATCTTTATATTTGTTTTTTGGTGCTTTAAAATCTAAAGCTACATAATCTAGTAAATAGTTATCTAGTAGTTTTTTTAATAGTTTAGGATTACTTCCGTTTGTATCAAGTTTTATTTTAAAACCTAGGTTTGTTATATTTTCACAGATTTTAAATAAATCATGAGTAGTAGCTTCTCCCCCACTTAATACAACTGCATCTAATAAGCCAATTCTTTTCTTTAAAAATGAATATAAATCATTTAAACTATAGTTTCCTTCTTTTGATTTAACAATATCAGGATTGTAGCAATAAAGACATCTCATGTTGCATGATGAAAACCATACAACACAAGATAAGTGATCTTTATAATCTGTAGTAGTAAACTTTGTTATACTATATATTATGTTTTTCAATAAACTTAACTCTTTCTTGATGTTCACCTTTTTTACCAATATTAAAACTTTCTACTGGTCTATGGTATCCCATAACTCTTGTATAAACAATACACTTTGTTCTTTTTTCTTTTAATTTCTCAGGCTCTAAGCTTTTCATTTTTTGTCTCCTTATTATTTAATTCTTCATTTAATATTTCTTGATCACAAATTGGACAATATTCATACTCTCCATTTATATATCCATGTTTTGGACATATTGAAAATAGAGGTGTAATTGTAATATATGGCAATGTATAATTTGAAATCACATTTTTAACTAACTTTCTACAAGCTTCAGTTGATGAAATTTTCTCTTTCATATATAAATGAAGTACAGTTCCACCAGTATATTTACCTTGTAAGTCATCTTGTAAGTCTAAAGCTTCAAAAACATCATCTGTTAAGTTTGCAGGAAGTTGAGAAGAGTTTGTATAGTAAATATTTTTACCAAATCCTGCTTGTAAAATATCTGAATATCTTTTTTTATCTTCTTTTGCAAACCTATATGTAGTTCCTTCTGCTGGTGTTGCTTCAAGATTATATAAGTTTCCTGTCTCTTCTTGGTATTGCACCATTCTTTCTCTCATGAAATTTAGAATCTCAGTAGCTAGTTGTATCCCTTCTTCTTTTGCAATATCATATCTTTTTTCAGTAAAGTTAACTATCATCTCATTAATACCATTTACTCCAATAGTAGAAAAATGATTGTTAAAACCAGGAAGATATCTTTTTGTATATGGGAATAAACCTCTATCATATAATTCGTTTACAAAAACTCTTTTCTTCTCTAGTGTAGATTTTGCTAAATCCATTAATTCAACTAGTCTTTCCATTAAAGCTTCTTTATCATCTTTATAAAGATATCCAAGTCTAGCCATGTTTATTGTTACAACTCCAATACTTCCTGTCATCTCTGCACTACCAAATAATCCACCACCACGCTTAAGAAGCTCTCTTAAATCAAGTTGTAATCTACAACACATAGATCTTACATGACCTGGTTTATATGCATCTTCATTTGGTACTAGTTTTCCATTTTCATCTTTTATGTATTGACTACCAATGAAATTTTGAAAATATGAAGAACCTATTTTTGCCGTGTTTTCAAATAAGATATCTGTATTTTCTCCATGCCAATCGAAGTCTTCAGTGATATTTACAGTTGGAATTGGGAAAGTAAATGGTTGACCTGTTTTATCACCCTCTGTCATTATTTCATAATATGCTTTATTAATCATATTCATCTGTTTTTGAAAATCTTTATATGTCAATTCAGTTAAAGATTCATGACCTCTTTCTTTAGCTGATTCTAATAACTCTTCATCTTCAATATCAATAAATAAATGTGCTTGGTTTTTTGTTGGTATTTGATCAGCTAAATCTCTTGGAACGGTCCAATCAATTGTGATATTTGTAAAAGGACTTTGTCCCCAACGTGCTGGTACATTTAAATTGTAAATAAAACTTCTAATATTTTTCTTTACTTCAGAATAAGATAATTTGTCTTTAAATACATAAGGTGCTAAATATGTATCAAATGAAGAGAAAGCTTGTGCTCCGGCCCATTCACTTTGTAAAATACCTAAGAAATTTGCCATTTGACCTAAGGCTTCTCTAAAATGATTAGGAGCATCACTTTCAACTCTTCCTCTTACTCCATTAAATCCTTCATCAAGAAGAACTCTTAAACTCCATCCTGCACAATATCCACTTAAACAATCTAAATCATGAATATGATAATCTGCATTTCTATGAGCATAGCCTTCTTCTTTTGAATAAATTTTGTCTAACCAATAGTTTGCAATTACTTTTCCTGCACTATTGTTTATTAACCCTGCATGTGAATATCCAGTATTTGAATTAGCTTTGATTCTCCAATCTGTACCATTTATATACTCTTCTATAGTTTGAGTAGAATTAATATATGTTGTATCATCACTTAGCCCTAAGATTTGTTCTCTTTGCATTTTGTGCATGTGTCTATATAACATGAAAGATTTCATTACATCAAAATATCTAGCTTTATATAATTCTTCTTCTATAGCATCTTGAATATCTTCTACAGCTATTATTCTTTTCTTTTTTAATAATTCTATTACGTTTAAATATACTACAGAATCATAAGTAACATGTGTACTTTTAAATGCTTTTTTTATTGCATCTTTAATCTTAAATTCTTGAAACTCTTCATTTGTTCCATCTCTTTTTAATATTTCATTTATCATTTATTATCCTTAAAGCGATAGTGCAATAATAGGCTTAAAAATCTTAAAAAATAATAATATAAAATGTCACAAAAATGTCACTATATGGGCTCTAGAGAAAAATAAATAATTAAATAAAAGTAAAAATAATAAGTTGAAAAATATTTAAGTGAATAGTAAATCAATTTTGGGTAAAATTTAATCTTTTTTAAAACATAAAGGTTAAACTATGAGACACTTTTTAACACTAAAAGACTACTCTAAAGAAGAGATTTTAGAGATTTTAAATTTAGCATCAAAAATTAAAATTGAAACTAAAAATAGAGTTTTTAAAGATTATATGCCAAAACAAACACTTGGAATGATATTTGAAAAAAGTAGCACAAGAACAAGAGTTAGTTTTGAAACTGGTATTTATCAATTAGGTGGAGTAGGATTATTTTTATCTTCAAATGATATTCAACTTGGACGTGGTGAGCCTATGAGCGATACATCAAGAGTTATATCAAGAATGGTAGATATGGTAATGATTAGAACATTTGAGCAAAGTAAAATTGAAGAGTTTGCAAAATATTCTAAAGTTCCTGTTATAAATGGTTTAACAAATGAATATCATCCTGTACAACTTATGGCAGACTATATGACTATCCAAGAAGCTGGTCTTGAAAAAAATCTTATAGTTGCATATGTTGGAGATGGTAATAACTTAGCACACTCATGGTTAATGCTTGCATCAAAACTTGGATTTGAACTTAGAATTGCAACTCCAAAAGGTTATGAAGTACAACAAAATATTTTAGATGATGCATTAGAATTTGCAAAAGAGTCTGGTGCAAAAATTATTATCGGTAATGATCCAATTGAAGCTATACAAGGTTCTACAGTAGTCACAACTGATACATGGGTATCTATGGGACAAGAGGATGAAAAAGAAAAAAGATTAAAAGATTTTGACGGATATATTGTAGATAACAAAATGATGTCAAGAGCAAAAGATAATGCCATTTTCTTACACTGTTTACCTGCATATCGTGGATATGAAGTTAGTGAAGAAGTAATAGAAAGTGAACAAAGTTTAGTTTTCGAAGAAGCTGAAAATAGATTACATGCTCAAAAAGGTGTAATGGTTTGGTTAGATAGACAACTAAAAAAATAGAAAGTTAATAAAATGATAGATTTTAAAAAATTTGAAAAGTATTCAAAGCCTGGGCCTAGATATACTTCTTATCCTACAGCACCTGAGTTTAGTGAAGAATTTTCACAAAAAGATTTAATAAATTATTTCGAAGGACAAGATGATAATAGAAACTTATCTTTATATATTCATCTTCCTTTTTGTAGAAGTGCCTGTTATTTTTGTGGATGTAATGTAATATTTACTTCAAAAGATGACAAGAAAATTAAATATCTTGATTATTTAAAAAAAGAGTTAGATTTACTAAAAAAGGTATTGAATACTTCAAGAAAAGTAACTCAAATGCATTTTGGTGGTGGAACACCAACATATTTTACAGCTGAGCAATTAGATGAAGTAATTACTATGATTAAAGATACTTTTCCTAACTTCTCTGATGATGCCGAAGTTTCATGTGAAGTAGATCCAAGATTCTTTACAAAAGAGCATATGACTGTTCTTAAAAAAGGTGGATGTAATAGATTAAGCTTTGGAGTTCAAGATTTAGATGAAGAAGTTCAAAAAACAATTCATCGAATCCAGCCATATGAAACAACACAAAATGTAATGCAAATTGCAAGAGATGCGGGAATAAATTCTATTAATATTGATTTAATTTATGGTCTTCCTCATCAAACTAAAAAAACATTTCATGAGACTATCAAACAAGTTTTAACTTTAGATCCAGATAGACTTGCAGTATTTAATTATGCTCATGTTCCATGGCTTATGAAAACTATGAGAAAGTTTGATGAAACAACATTTGCACCACCATCAGAAAAGCTTGAAATATTAAAAGATACTATTGAGTTTTTTACTTCTAATGGTTACAAAATGGTTGGTATGGACCATTTTGCTAAACCTGAAGATGAATTATTTAAAGCAATCCAAAAAGGTGAATTACATAGAAACTTCCAAGGGTATACTACAAAAGGTGGAGCTGATTTAATTGGAATTGGTGTTACATCTATTGGAAATGGTGTTGATTATTATGCTCAAAACTTTAAAGATTTAAAACAATATGAAGAATCATTAGATAATGGTGATTTACCAATATTTAAAGGTTATAGATTAAGTGATGATGATATTTTAAGACAATATGTGATTATGGAACTTATGAGTAACTTTAGTTTAAATATTCCAAGAGTAGAAAAAGAATTTAATATTAATTTTAATGAATATTTTAAAGATGACTTAAAAGAATTAGATGAGTTTATTGAAGCAGAGTTAGTTTCAATTAATAATGATAAAATTCAAGTTTCACAAACAGGGACAATGTTAATTAGAAATATTTGTATGCCATTTGATGCATATCTTAAAAAAGTTCCTGAAAATAAAAGAAGGTTTAGTAAAACAATATAATGAATATACTTGATAAATTTGATTATACTGAAATTAGTGATGATTGTGTAAAGTGTGGTAAATGTAAGCCAGTATGTACGATTTTTAATATAAATCAAGATGAAACTACATCTCCTAGAGGTTTTATTGATCTTTTAGGTGCTTATAAAAGAGATGAATTAGAACTTGACCAAAATGCAAAAGATATTTTTGAGTCATGTTTTTTATGTACAAACTGTGTTGAAGTTTGTCCAAATGATTTACCTACTGATATGATTATTGAGCAAGTTAGAGCTGATATAGCTCAAAAGTACGGTATCGCTTGGTATAAAAGAATGTTCTTTTGGTTATTAAGACATAGAAAAACTATGGATATGCTTTCAAGACTTGGTTGGGTATTTCAAACATGTGCATTAAAAATCGATAAGAAAAAACAATCAGGACTTCCTAGATTTTCATTACCAATAGTAAAAAAAGACAGATCATTACCATTTGCAGATATGAGAAGTTTTTTAAATAAATATCCTCAAAATATTTTTGCAAAAAATAAAAAGAAAGAGGAAGACAAAAAAAATAAAGTTGCAATTTTTATTGGATGTATGAGTAACTATACATATACAAATACTGGTGATTCTTTAGTAAAAATTCTTAAAAAGTTAGAACTTGATATTTTTATTCCTAAAAAACAGTTATGTTGTGGGGCTCCGGCATATTTTACTGGAGACTTTGATACAGTTGATTATTTAGCTAAAAAAAATATTGAATATTTTGAGACATGGATAAATAATGTAGATGCAGTAATTATTCCAGAAGCTACATGTTCTGCAATGATAAATCAAGATTGGGCACACTATTTTCATAATCAACCAGAATGGAAAAAAAGAGCTGAAACTTTATCTAAGAAAATTTTTATGGCAACTAAATGGCTAGAAAATAATACTGATTTAAAAGAATTACTTGCAAAATCTGATAAGAAGATGGAAGATGTAATAACATATCATGATCCTTGTCATGCTAAAAAGATGCAAGGTGTATGGCAAGAACCAAGAGAATTATTAAAACAAAACTATGTCGTGACTGAAATGAGCGACTCAAATAGATGTTGTGGTTTTGGTGGTGTTACAATGCAAACTGAAAAATATGATTATGCAAAAGCTGCAGGTGCTCCAAAAGCTGCAATGATTAAAGAGACTAAAGCACAAGTAGTTAGTGCAGAATGTTCTGCCTGTAGAATGCAAATTACAAATTCTTTACATCAAGCAGATGTTGATGTTCAATTTAAAAATCCAATTGAACTAATTGCAGAAGCATTATAATAGGTTATAAAATGGAGTTTTGGCAAAATATTTATTCTCAATTTGACCCCATAGCTTTTAACTTAGGTTCAATTGCTGTACATTGGTATGGAATAATGTATGCCTTAGCCCTACTTTCTGCTATATTCGTGGCTAAATGGCTTATAAAGTATGATAAAATTCCTATTTCAAATGATTTATTTGATTCTTATATTTGGTGGGCAGAAATTGGTGTAATATTAGGTGCAAGACTTGGATATATACTATTTTATGATCCTAATACTATGTATTATATTAGCCATCCTTGGCAGATTTTTAATCCTTTTGTTAATGGAGAATATACAGGAATTTCTGGAATGAGTTATCATGGAGCATTTATTGGTTTTTTAATTGCTTCTATTTTATTTTGTAGAAAAAATAAGGTGTCATTTTGGTTTCTAGCGGATATTTCAGTTATTGGTATTTCTGCTGGATATGTATTTGGAAGAATAGGAAATTTCTTTAATCAGGAGCTTGTAGGACGAGAAACTGATTTACCTTGGGGAATTTATGTAGATAATGTATTAAGACATCCTTCTCAACTTTATGAAGCATTCTTAGAAGGTGTATTAATTTTTATTATCTTATTTGCAATAAGAAAGAGAAAGTCTTTTGATGGGCAACTAGCTATTTTTTATGGTATTTTATATTCTATCGCAAGAATTACTGCAGAATTCTTTAGAGAACCAGATATTCAGTTAGGATTTTTATATGGTGGATGGTTAACTATGGGAATGTTGATTTCAGGAATATTTGCTATTTTAAGTATAGTAATGTTGTTTGTAATAAATAAAAATAAAAAAACTATCTAACAGTTATTCTGCCATATTGTTTTTCATAGGCTTCGATTACATCATCTAAGTCTTTGATTTTATCTCTATACTCATCTATATAGCCTTGTAATGTCATAATAGCTTCTTGTGATTTTAATAGTTTATCACTCATAATGACATTTTTCTTTTTAAATTTAGTATATTCTTCTACTGATACTTTAGCTGTATGATGTAGTTTTTCAATTCTACCTTGATATCCAATTTGAAGTTCATCTATTTTATCTGTAGCTTCTTTTAATTTCTTTTCTAATGATAATATTCTTCCTTTATCATCTGAATTTTTTGTTCTTAATATTTTTATTTGTTCATTTAATTCATGTATAAATTTTCCAACTTGCTCATCTTTTTGCATTTTTGCAATTTGTAATGCTTCATCAAATTTATCTTGCAAGTCTTTTTCATGTTTAACTTGATTACTTTTTTGATGCATGATATATTTTTTTAGTTTATGTTTTTCTTCTTCTTGTTCTGTAATTAAAAATCTACTTGCAACATATTTTTCTATATTTCCATCTCCATCTAAAATAGGGAAAATAGTAGATCTAACATAATAATCAGAACCATCTTTTGCACGGTTTTTCAATTTACCTCGCCAAATATTTTTACTTTGAATTGTATTCCATACTTCTTCATATATTTTTGGTGAAATATCAGGATGTCTTACTATATTATGATTAGCTCCAATTAGCTCTTCTTTTGTATATCCAGATACTTCACAAAAAATATCATTTGCATAAGTAATATAACCTTTTAAATCAGTTTCACTTACAAGGTTTTCTAAATCTAAAATTTCTTTATATATATGTAATTCATTTTGTTGTTTTGTAACTAGTTTATGATTGTAATTATCTTGTAGAATTCTATCCATAATTTTAAGGGTAGTATTAAGCTGCATTGGTTTTACAATATAGTCAGTTACTTTTAACTTGATTGCTTTTATAAGTTGTGAAATATCATTAAAAGCGGTAACTACAAGAACTGGTATTTCAAAATCTTGTTTTCTAACTTCTGCCATAAATCTTATACCATCCATATTTGGCATATTTATATCTGTTAAAATTATATTGATTTCATCTTGATGTTTATTATAAAGTTCTAGGCCTACTTGTCCATCTTCTCCAACATAGACCTTTTTAAAAACTTTTTCGAAGATTGATTGAGTTTCTTTTCGTATTACTTCGTCATCTTCTAAATATAGAAGAGTTGATTCTTTAAGAATACTATTCTTAAAGTTTGGGCTATTTTCAGTTTGATTCAACGTATCCATATTCAACTGCTAATTCATCGATTTTCTTTTGTAATAAATCAATTCTCCAACCATGTCTATTAGCAAAGTTTTCAATTTCAACTTCTCTTTGTTCCGGCGTACAGAATATAAAAATTCTTTTCAAAAACGGTCTTGGGACCTGTATTGCAATTAATTGAAAATAGTTTTCCTTACAACTTCTAGAGCAAAATGCTTTACTCATAGCTATTTTCTTACCACAGTATGGACAATGTGACATATATTATTTCCCCTCTTTTAATGTTAGTTTATAAAATTTTGCATTTGTTACATCTTGTAAAAACTTAGGATCTACATCATGAAGTGCTATTATATCCACTTCTTTCTCATCCATCATCCAGCCTTTTCCTGTATCAATAATTTTTTGTTCCTCAAACAGTAATACTAGCTCTTCTTTTGAAACAATTCTTTCTTCCATAACTCTTTTTAAAGAATAAATGAATTACTTTTGTAACTCATCTATTATATAACCTTTATTTGAATGGTTTTTTATAATTTCATAGTAAGTTTTTTGTCTAATCTTATTTACAATGTTTCTCATTGTATAAATAGACATATTTTTACCTTTCCAAACTACATTTTTAATCATATCATAATCAGTAATTTCACCTTTTCTTGCAATTAAAAGTTTTAAGAAACCTTTTTCAAGTCTAGTGAAGTCAATAAGTGTTCCTCCAGATTTAAAGAATTGATCTCTATATTCATCAAAGTAAATTCCATCTTGGAATTCAATCTTATCACCTCTTTTTGTTTGGTTAAGACACATAATTACTGCTAATTTTATATCTTTTGCTCTTAGAGGTTTTGTTAAAAAAGTATAAGCACTATTATTAATTGCTGTTACAATATCATCATTACTATCTTTATCTGAAATAATAATTTTTGGTAAAGTAGGAGCTGCTTGGGAAATATTTGTACATACTTCATCAAAATCTTTTGCTTCAACAGTTGTATCAATAATTACCATATCATAATTATTTTCATCTATTAAAGAAATTGCTTCATTTGAACTTTGAACTAAAGTAAGTTCTTTAAAATATTCATCAAATTCAGTCTCAATAGTTTTCTTTACTTCTACATCACTACTAACAAAAAGTAATTTTGCATTATAAAGTTTTCTGATGTTTTTTAATGTCTTTAGCATGATATTCTCTTTATAAATAAATTTTATACGTATTTTATCAGATTTTTACTATTTTGTCAAAATAAAATTATTAAAAAATAAATTAATACTACATATAAATCTTTTTACTTTAGCTCTTGCCAGCTTAATCCCGCACTTCTTGATACTTTTAAGGGTATCCTTAAATTATATATATTTTCCATGATTTCTACTAAATTTTTAGTTATTTTATCAATTTCCTCATTTTTTACTTCAAAAATTAATTCATCATGGATTTGCAATAACATTTTCACATTATTATTATCTTTATAACTTTTATATATATCAATCATTGATAATTTAATTAAATCAGCAGCACTTCCTTGAAAAAGTGTGTTAACTGATTCTCTTAAAAATGCTGCTTTCATCATTCCATTTGCTGAATCAAAATCAAAAAGTCTTCTTCTTTTAATTAATGTTTCAACATAACCGTCTGTAAAAGCTTTATCTTCAATTGATTTTAAATAATCTTTTACACTAACAAATGCTTCAAAGTACGAATCTATATATTTTTTTGCATCTTTTGCGGGAATTCCTAAAGTATCACCAAGTTTTCTACTTCCCATTCCATATAATAAACCAAAATTTATTGATTTTGCAATAGATCTATTTTCATCTGCTTTTTCTTCACCAAATATTTGTACCGCAGTTTGTCTGTGAATATCTTTTCCTTCATTAAAGGCATCAACTAATGCTTTATCTTCTGAAAAGTGTGCTAATAGTCTTAATTCTATTTGAGAATAATCAATCCCTAATAAAGTATATCCTTCTCTTGGGATAAAAGCACTTCTAATTAATGCCCCTGCTTTTGTCCTTACTGGTATATTTTGAAGATTCGGATTTTTAGAACTTAATCTTCCTGTTGCAGTACCTGTTTGTAAGAAAGAAGTATAAATTCTATTGTCATCATTTTTTAAACCAAGTTCTAATAATGGTTCAATATATGTTGATTGTAACTTAAAAGCTTCTCTATATTGTAATAGTAAAGGGATTATTTCATGCTCATCATGAAGTTTTTGTAATACAACTTCATTTGTACTATAGCCACTCTTTGTCTTTTTAGATGGAGGAAGTTTTAACGTATCAAAAAGAATAGTTCCAAGCTGTTTTGGTGAATTTATATTAAACTCAGTACCTGCAGATTCATAGATTTTACTCGTTAGTTCTTGAATATGAGTGTAGTTAATATCTTTTAATTCTTTTAATTTATTAACATCAACTTTTATACCATTTTCTTCCATATTTGCAAGTACATATATAAAATCGAATTCATACTTATGGGCAATGTCAATTATGTGTTCACACTCTTTGTTTTTAAAGTCTTCTAATAATGCATAATAAATTTTGTATGTGTATAAAGCATCCTCTGCAGCATAATTACAAGCTTCAGTTATATCTACATTTGAAAAATTCTCACCTTTTTTTACTATATCTTTAAAAGCAATCATTTTATGATCAAAATATTTATCTGCTAAAAAATCTAAACCAATTTTTGAACTTGAATCTAATAGCCATGCAAGTATCATTGTATCTGCGTATAATTTAAGTTCTAATCCTAGAGTTTGTTTTATTATTGCATAATCATATTTGAAGTTTTGTAATATTAATTTTTTGTTGTTTAGTATTGATATTGCTTTTATTGCTGTATTTTTTGATATTTGTTCAGGGGCACCTAAATAAAAATGTCCAATAGGAACATAGTATGCTCTGTTTTCTTCATAAGCAAAAGAAAATCCTACTATATCTGCATTTCTTGCGTCTATATCAGTAGTTTCTGTATCAAAGGCAACTAATGCGTCATCGCTAATAGATGAAACTACATCAAGAAGTTTTTTTTCATCATTTAATAAAATATACTCAACTTCAACTTTTTTTTCTACTATTTTACTTTGAGGTATTTCTGTTTTATAATTCAAACCTTCTTTATTTACTCTATCAACAATTCTGTTTAGATCATATTCAAGTAAAATATCTGAAATCTTTAAAATAGGATTTTCTTTTGGAAGTACATATTTGTCTAATTCATCTATACAATGACAATCTTGGCTAAGAGTTACTAGCTGTTTTGATATATATGCTAGTTCTTTCCCTTCTGTTAAAAGTTTTTGCCACCTTGGCTTCTCAATTGATTCTAAATTATCATAAATACTATCAAGAGAACTATATTGTTTGATCAAAGCTTCTGCTGTTTTAGCCCCTACTCCTTTAACTCCTGGTACATTATCTGCACTATCTCCAAGTAAAGATTGATAATCTGTAAATTGCTTTGGTGTTACACCATATTTTTCAAAACATTTATCTTCATTAATTACAACTTTTTTTATAGGATCAAATAAATATACTTTGTCATCATCAATTAATTGATATAAATCTTTATCATGGGAAACAATTCTTACTTCTAAATCTTTTTGTTTTCCATCAAGTGCAATTGAAGCAATAATATCATCAGCTTCAAATCCTGTTTTAATCGCAGTTTTAAAGCCCATTTTTTCAATCCAATCAATTGCAATTGGCAATTGTTTTAATAAATCTTCTGGAACATCAGGTCTATGAGATTTATATTCTGTATAAATATCACTTCTAAAAGTAGGTCCCTTCGCATCTAGTGCAAAAACTATATAATCTGTTTGAAAATCTTTTCCAATATTTGATATAAAATTCATAAATCCTGTCAATAAACCTGTAGGAAAACCTGCTTTTTCTCCAGACTTTGCTTTTAATGGTGGTAAGGCGTAATATGCCCTAAATAAAAATCCAAATGTATCAATAACTGTTATTGTTTTTTTCATAAAATACTTCTTTCATATGCTTATTTAAAGATTTTATATTATAATAATATGACTAAAAATAAGGTTTTGTATTGTCTATAGAAGATATTGAAAAATTAAAGAGAAATAATCAAGAATTACAAGAAATAATAAATAATTCTTGGGATGGAATTGGAATTATAGATAAGTCTACAAAGTTTGTCTATGTAAATAATGCATTTATGCCAATTCTAGGATTTTCAAGAGAGGAATTAATTAAAAAAAATTTTGTATCTTTAATGGAAGATAAATATGTACGTTCTTTTTTAAAACTTTTAGTAATTAAAAACAAAGAAAAAAAATATCAAGCTGAAATAGATATAGTTTGTATAAGAAAAGATGAAAAAAAAGTTTATTTAAAAATAACTATCTCTTCTATGTTAAATAAAAATCTTTTTGTAATAAATACAAAAGATATTACTCAACAAGTCTCAGATGACGAAATTCTTGATGATTACGTAATATCAATGCACACAGATTTACATGGACATATAACTAGAGTTAGTTCCGCTTTTTTGAAGCTTTCAGAATATAAAAAGAAAGATATTATAGGAAAACCTTATTCTTCTTTAGCACATAAAGACACTAACTCAATAATTTACAAAAATATAAATAAATCTTTACAGAATCTCCAAGAGTGGAGTGGAAAACTTAAAAATATTAAAAAAGATGGAACACCATTTTGGATTAATATGAAAATTAAACCAATGTACAATAAATATGGTGATGTAACAGGTTATACTTCATTAATGTTTGATATTACAAATGAAATAAATTTAAATGATGAAGCTTCAATGCTCCAAAATCAAGTTTCTACAGCAAAAGAAGAGATTGAACAAAAAGATACACTTCTTATCCAACAATCAAAACTTTCAGTTATGACTGAAACTTTACAAAGATTATCTCATGAATGGCGGCAACCTTTAAATTTAATCTCTATACAGGCACAAAAGTTAGAGCTTGATTTTACTATAGATGAAGCCCCTTCAACGGATAATGTAGTTTCTACTTTAGAGAAAATTAAAGATGAGGCTAATAGTTTATCTTCAATTATTGAAGACTTTCAAAGATTTTTACAACCTAGAACAAAAAAAGAACTTACAAAACCATCTGTTATCGTAGAAAAAGTATTAGAAATTTTTTCAAAAGATGAAAATCTAAATATTGAACTAATTAAAAACATAGAAAATGATTTAAAATTTGAATCATATGCAGAAGAAATTATAACAGTTCTTACTAATATAATAAATAATTCAAAAGAAGCTATACAAAAGAACTCTGTTGAAAATGGAATTATAAATATAAAACAATATTTTTTAGAAGATACTATTTACTTTGAAATATATGATAATGGTGGAGGTATTGATAAAGATATAATTCACAAAATATTTGAACCATATTTTTCTACAAAAGAGCAAAAACATGGTGTAGGATTGGGACTTTATACAACAAAACTCATAATAAATATGCATTTAAATGGAGTAATAAGTGTAACAAATCAAGATGATGGTGTTATCTTTAAAATCTCTATACCTCTTAATTAATAAAAAAAGGACAATTTATGATAATAATTCCTGCAAGGTTAAATTCAAGCAGATTTGCAAATAAAATTTTAGTAGATATTTTAGGCTTACCAATGGTAATTAAAACAGCTAAACAAGTAAGCTCTTTAGACAAAGTAGTAATTGCTACAGATTCTCAAGAAGTTATTGATTTAGCAAAAGAACATGGTTTTGATGCAGTTATGACATCAACAGAGCATCAAAGTGGTACAGATAGAATAAATGAAGCTGTAAATATTTTAGAATTACCAGAAGATGAAATTATTATTAATGTTCAAGGTGATGAACCTTTTATTGAACCAGAAGTTATTCAAGCTGTTATAAATAGAGTTAAAAAAGTTAAAGATAATAATGAAGGTATCATGATTACAAGTTGTTATAAAGAGATAAGTTCAGAATTAGCAGATGATCCTAATCATGTAAAAGTCATATTAGATGAATATTCAAACGCAATATATTTCTCACGTGCAAAAGTTCCTTACCATAGAGATCATTATGATTCATCAGCTTATTGCGGTCATTTGGGTATATATGGATTTACAAAAAAATCATTAAATGCTTTTTGTGAATTAAATTCATCAAAACTAGAGAACATTGAAAAACTTGAACAATTAAGAGCTATAGACAATGGACATAAAATTGCAATGGTGAAAGTATCTTCAAAATCATTTGGTATTGATACTGAAGAAGATTTAAAAAATGCTCTAAAAATATTTGATAAGTAATTATTTTTTTTCTAATTTCATTAAAAATATTGGTAATATAAAATTATTTTTGTTATAATAATATAAAATGACAAGCTTAAAGACACTTTGAAGGGCAATTATTTATGAATAAAGAAATTTTAAAAAATATTAATGTCTTATATGTTGAGGATGAACAAGATGTTCGAGAATTTACTAGTAAAACAATTAGTACTATTGTAAATAGTGTTGTTGTAGCAGAAAATGGTAAAGAAGGCTTAGAAAAATTCAAAGAAAATCCTGAAATCAATTTAATTTTAACTGATATAAATATGCCTAAAATGGGTGGACTTGAAATGTGTGCAGAAATTAGAAAGTTTAATGATGAAGTACCAATAGTAATTACAAGTGCACATAGTGACCCTGACTTTTTAAAAAAAGCTATAGATGTAAAAGTTAGCGCTTATGCGATGAAACCAATAGATTTGTATCATTTGATTGAAAGTATGATTAAAGCTGTAGAACCTATATTTTTAAGAAAAGAACTAGAAGCTGTAAATTTAAATTTAGCCAATAAAGTAGAAGAAGCAGTTAAAAAAACAAAACTTATTTTAGATGCTCAAGATAATATGGTAGTTTTAACTGATTTAACAAAAGCTATAGATGTAAATAAAAAATTCTTAGAATATTTCAATGTTGCTACTTTAGAAGAGTTTTTTGAGAAAAAGAAATCAGTAATAGATCAATGTAAAATTGAAAATGGATTTTTTAACGCAAGTCAGGTAAAAGATACGAGCAGCTGGATATCAGAAATTTTAAAATTAAATGAAATTGATAGAGTCGTTAAAATTGAAAACACAAGTGGTGAAGATAGAGTTTTTGTTGTTAATATTGATGATTATGAACATAAAGGAGAACATTATGTTGTCTCTTTTACAGATATTACAGAGTTAAAGGAAAAATCAAACCTTTTAGAGTATCAAGCTACACACGACCAATTAACGGGACTATTCAATAGGCAAAAATTCAATGAAATTTTCTTAAAAGAAATTAAACGTGATAAAAGATATGATAATGCTTTATCAGTAATTATATTTGATATTGACGACTTTAAATCTTTTAATGATCAGTTTGGTCACAATGTTGGTGATGAAGTGTTAAAAATTATTTCAGAAATAGTATTAAAAAGTGTAAGAGAGCATGATACTATTGTTAGATGGGGTGGAGAAGAATTTTTAGTACTACTTCCTCAAACAGAAATTGAAGGCGCTGTTAATGTTGCAGAGAAAATTAGAACAACAATAGAAAATTATGAAAATATTGATATTCCAAGAAAGATCACTGCAAGTTTTGGGGTAACAAAACTACAAAAAGATGATGATGAAAATAGCGTAATTAAAAAAGCAGATGAAGCTTTATATTTAGCAAAAAGTAAAGGAAAGAATTTAGTAGTTTCTAATTAATATTAAAAACTAAAACTCTCACCTAAATAGTGTTCCCTAACACTTCCATCACTTTTTATATCTTCACTATTTCCTGAAGCTAATAAAGTTCCACTTTTCATTACATAAGCTCTATCACAAATTTCAAGTGTTTCTCTAACATTATGATCTGTAATTAAAACTCCAATACCAATTTTTGTAAGCTCATGAATAATTTCTTGAATATCTTTAACTGCTATTGGGTCAACTCCAGCAAAAGGTTCATCAAGAAGTAAAAATTTAGGTTTAGAAACCAAAGCTCTAGCAATTTCTGTTCTTCTTCTTTCTCCTCCTGATAAAGAGACACCTTTTCTTTGTCTTATAGGTTCAATATTAAATACTTCAAGTAAATCTTCAACTCTTTTATGTTGTTCTTTTTTATCATCAGTTACAATCTGTGCTGCAAGCATTAAGTTATCTTCTACTGACAAATCTTTAAAAATAGATGATTCTTGAGGTAAATATCCTATTCCCTTTAATGCTCTTTGATGTAAAGGAAGCTTAGTAATCTCTTCTTCATCAAAAAATACTTTTCCACTAGATGGACTAACTAATCCACATACAGTATAAAATGTTGTAGTTTTTCCAGCTCCATTTGGACCTAATAAACCTACAATCTCTCCAGAATTTACTTCAAGTGAAATACCATGTAAAATTTGAGTCTTTTTTATATTTTTTTTAATATCTTCAATTCTTAATTTACTCATTTAAAATATATTGCCTTTTATCATTTTCTTTTTTTATTTCTAGAAGAATAACATCATATCCATATGATTTTAATAATGCTTCTAATCTTTCATCACCCCATTCAACAAAATGGATACCATTTTTTTCAAATTCTTCAATCATACCAAAAGATATAAATTCTTCTAAAGTTTTATTATATACATCATAGTGGTAAATCTCATTACTATATATTGATTGTAAAGAAAAAGTTGGTGAAGTAACTAAATCATCTAAACCCAGTGATTTTACATATTCTTTAACAAGTGTAGTTTTTCCACTTGCTAAATCACCCCTTAGTATAACTATACAACTATTTTCTAATATTTCTAGTTTTAATTTTAATTCATCAATAATTTGATTGATACTATCAATACCTAAAATAAATGATTTCAATAAAAACCTTAATTTAATTTAGAAGAAATACTTATTAATTCTTCTAATTTTGCTTTTGCTTTTAAGCTTTGAATTGCATCTCTTGCAATTTCAATACCTTCTCTTATATCTCTAGCTTTATCATCAACAACTAACGCTGCTGCAGCATTAATTAACACAACGTCAAGTTTTGCACCTGTTAATTCGTTATTTAAAATTGCTCTTGTTGTTTTTGCGTTTTCTTTTGCATCACCACCAATTATCTCTTCTTTAGAAGCAAGCTTTAAACCAAAAGACTGAGGATCAATTTCAAAATCCACAATTTTACCATTTGTTAATGATGTTGCATAAGAAATATCTGAAATAGAAATTTCATCCATTCCATCATTTGAAGATACTACAATAGATTTTTTGGCATCTAACAAATCTAAAGCTGTAGCTATTTTATTTATATAAGATTTATCAAATACACCTATTAACTGTTTAGATACAGAAGCAGGATTTGACAATGGTCCTAAAATATTAAATATTGTTCTATGTGGAATTGATTTTCTAATTGGCATAATATATTTCATGGCAGGATGATGATTTTGTGCAAACATAAAACAAAAACCCGCTTCTTCAAGCATTTTTACAGAGTTTTCTGGACTCATTGTAAGATGAATTCCTAACTCTTCAAGCATATCAGCACTACCTGATTTACTTGTAATACTTCTATTTCCATGTTTAGCAACATAACATCCACAAGATGCAAGTAAAATTGAAACAGTAGTTGAAATATTAAATGAGTTTGATTTATCTCCTCCTGTACCACAATTATCAATTAATTTTTCTTTTAAATCATAGTGAACTGGTAATGGTAATAAATGATCTCTCATTGCACTAGCTGCAGCTGCTATTTCAGCAGCAGTTTCCCCTCTTTCATATAATTCTATTAAATATGCTCTTACTTCTTCTTCAGGAAGTCTATTTTCAAATATATCATCAAATTTTAATTTAGCCATATTAAACATTATAATTATCCTTCTATTTTCTTAACATACTCTTCCATCTTAGATTTTGGAGTAGATTTAGTAGTTGGTATTTGTAAAACTTTAAACTTATCACTTCTTTCAAGATATTTTATTTCTATAATATCTCCAACTTTTACTTCTTTTGCTTTTTTAACAGCAATATCATTTATAAATACAACTTTATGTTCAAGCATATCTTCTGCAACTGCTCTTCTTTTTGTTATATTTACTGCATTTAAAAATTTATCTATTCTCATAATTAAGATTATAGCTAATTTTAGATAAAATATTAGCCTTAAAAATAACTATTATGTAGGATAAGTTTATGAGTAAAAAAGAAGTTAAAAAAGTTGTATTAGCTTACAGTGGTGGGCTTGATACTTCAATTATTTTAAAATGGTTACAAGATGAATATAATGCTGAAGTTATTACTTTTACTGCTGACTTAGGGCAAGGTGAAGAAGTAGAGCCAGCAAGACAAAAAGCACTTGATATGGGTATTAAACCTGAAAATATTTTTATATTAGATATAAAAGAAGAATTTGTAAAAGATTATGTTTTCCCAATGTTTAGAGCAAATGCAATTTACGAAGGTGAGTATTTATTAGGAACATCTATTGCAAGACCTCTTATTTCTAAAAAACAAATTGAAATTGCACACAAGATGGGTGCAGATGCTGTTTCTCATGGTGCGACTGGAAAAGGAAATGACCAAGTAAGATTTGAATTAGGTTATTTAGGATTGGATTCAGAAATTACTGTTATTGCTCCATGGAGAGAATGGGATTTAAATTCTAGAGAAAAATTACTAAGTTATGCAAAAGAGCATGGTATTAATATTGATAAAAAACATATTGATGAAGATGGTAACCCTGCTGTTAGCCCCTATTCTATGGATGCCAATTTATTACATATCTCTTATGAAGGTTTATCTTTAGAAGATCCAAATGCAGAACCTGAAGAAGCTATGTGGTTATGGACTAATTCTCCAGAAAATGCACCTGATACACCAGAGTATATTACAATTGATTATAAAAATGGTGACCCTATTGCAATTAATGGTGAAAAAATGTCACCAGCAACTATATTAAAAACACTAAATCAATATGGTAACAAACATGGTATCGGAAGAATTGATATTGTTGAAAATAGATATGTTGGAATGAAAGCTAGAGGTTGTTATGAAACTCCGGGTGGAACTATTATGCTAAAAGCTCATAGAGCTATTGAATCAATTACATTAGATAGAGAAGCTGCTCATTTAAAAGATGAGTTAATGCCTAAATATGCTAAATTAATTTATCAAGGGTACTGGTACTCTCCAGAAAGAGAAATGCTACAAGCTTCAATTGACGCTACACAAAAAAATGTAGAAGGTACAGTTAAATTAAAACTTTACAAAGGAAATGTAATAGTTGTAGGAAGAGAATCTGAAAAATCTTTATTCTCAGAAGAACACTCTACATTTGAAGAAGATGAAGTTTATAATCAAAAAGATGCTGAAGGATTTATTAGACTAAATGCCCTAAGATTTATAATTGCTGGACAAACACAAAACAAATAGTAACAACTTTATAATAATTTTATAATCCGTCACAAAATAGACATTTTATAACCTTTCATATAAGCCAAGTAATTATATAATTTACTTGGCTTTCTTAACTTTTTAGGAATGCTTCTAATTTATATATAATCAAAAGGAACTTGATTGGACTTTTTAGAAGATTTAAAAACTATAATAAATATTAATTCACATACAGAAAATAAACATGGTGTCGATAAAGTTGGTAAACATATGTCTATATGGTTACAAGAACTTGGCTTTGAAACTATAAAATATGAAAGGGAACTATTAGGAGATCACTTATTATTTAAAACTAAAAAAAGAGATGGAATAAAAATACTGTTATTAGGACATAATGATACTGTATTTCCTAAAGGCTATTTTGAAGGTTTTAAAGAAGATGAGGAATGGGTATATGGCCCAGGTGTATGTGATATGAAAGGTGGCAATATTGTTGCTTTAGAATCTTTAAGAAATATATATAAAGAGAATAATGAAATATACAATATTGACTTTCTACTTGTATCAGATGAAGAAACTGGAAGTGATGATTCAAAAGAAGTAACCATGTCTATTGCAAAAGATTATGATTATTGCTTTGTATTTGAAGCTGCTGGTGCTAATTTGGAAGTAGTGACATCAAGAAAAGGTGTTGGAAGATATATAATAAAAATAGATGGTAAAGCTTCACACGCAGGAACTTCATATACTAAAGGAATAAATGCTAACTTAGAAGGTGCAATAAAACTTCAAAAATATTCGGAATTAATAAATCTAGAAGAAGGTACTATTGTAAATGTAGGACAAATTGAAGGTGGTATAGGAATAAATACAGTTTCTCCTTATTGTGAAATGAAAATGGAATTTAGATTTGACAAAAAAAATGAACAAAAAAGAGTAATGGATGCTGTAGAAGAAATTACTTCTACTTCTTATGTTCTAGGAACAAAAGCTCATGCTGATGGAATAATTCAAAGAGGTGTTATGGAAGAAAATTCTAAACAACTTGAACTTATTAAATTTTTTGAAGAATTAACATCTGAATCTATTCCAAAAGAACGTAGAGGGGGAGTTAGTGATGCCAATATTGTGGCAAGCTGTGGTGTGACCACAATAGATGGCTTTGGTCCATATGGGGATGGGGATCACACTATAAAAGAGAGAGCTCTTAAAAGTTCTTTTTTACAAAGAATTGAAATGATGACAAAAATATTAAGGCATTATCAAAATATATAGTTTTTAAAAATTAATAAATCTTAAATTAGGGGAAGTTATGGGAAAAAGAAAGATTGGTATGTGGTTATACCAAAATGGTGGTGGAGATAAAATCCAAGAGAAAATGATTTCTTTATTAAAAGAAAGAGAAATTGATGTTATACCAAATATAAATTTAAGAGATGCAATTGCAAAAAATGGACATATTTTATATAATGATATAAAACTTGATAAGTTAGATTTATTTTTCTCATATAATGCTGGTGAGCAAACACAATATCAGATGTATTTATATAAAGCACTAAATCATGTAGTACCAATGATAAACTCGTATGATGCATTTGAACTTACTGAAGATAAATTTCAAACTGCATTTTTGTTAAGAAAACACAAAATACAAACAGCAGACTATAAACTTTGTCATAGGGATGATACTCATCATTTAAAAACAATCATGAAGAAATGGGATAAAATGGTATATAAACCGACTGATGGTTGGGGTGGTGTTGGTCTTACAAAAATTGAAAACCAAGAAACTCTTGATATGCTTATGCCTTTTTTAAATCAAATGGATTTAAGATATTTTTATGTAGAAAAATTTATTGATTATGATAATACTGATTATAGAGTTGATGTTGTTGATGGTCAATTTGTTGGTTGTTATGGAAGAAAAGCAAGTGGTACAGACTGGAGAACCAATGTAACAAGCGGAGGAAGTGTTTTTGTTAGAAAACCTAAAGATGCTGTAATCGAATTGGCACTAAATGCTGCTAAAGTTACAGGACTAGATATAGCAGGTGTTGATATTATATACGATAGAAAAAAAGAAGAATATATTGTTTTAGAAGTAAATGGAATTCCTGCTTTTGCCACCCCTGAACAGGAAAAAATGGGTCTTAACTTCAATGATAAAAAAATAGAATTAATTGTAGATTTAATTGATAGAAAAACAAAAAAATAAAAGGAAATATAGTATGAGTAATTTACCAAAATTAGGATTTTTATATCTTGATTATGTATTAAGATTTTTTGACCATTCAAATTTTAAAGGTTGGCCAGATAAAATTGAGACTGTTACATATCACTGGAAAAATGATAAAGATAGATTTATTAAAGAAGTTAAAAGAAAAAAAATTGAAATATTAATTGGTAATATTCCTGCAACTGCATATGATACTTTTGTAGAAATTTCTAAAGAACTTCCTAATGTAAGATTTGTTCCCTCTTTAGAAACACAATTTCCAAATAAGTCAAAAGAGAATGTGACTCTTTTTTGTAACAAATATAATCTTTCAGCTCCTTATACAGAAATTCATTATGACAAGAAAAAAGGTTATGATTATTTAAAAAACAGAGCTAAATATCCTCAAATTATTAAAAGATCATATGGTGCTTCAAATTATGGAGGTTACTATGTTCATAAAGCTGATAATTTTGCGGAAGCAAAAGCCTTATTAGATAAAGAAAAATATAACCCTATTTATACACAAGATGGAATTGATTTAAAATATTCAGGAGATTTAAGAGTAATGCTGATAGGACATAAACCTATTTGTGCTTTCTGGAGATTTTCTGGCGAAGGAGAATGGATTACTAATACATCTCAAGGTGGTTCAATGTCTTATGAGAATGTTCCAATGAATGCACTTGAATTAGCAGTAGAAGCAAGTAAAGCAGCTAAAGCAGAATATTGGGCTTGTGACATTGCAATTGATGCAAAAACAGATAAAGCTTATATTTTAGAGTGTGCAACTGCTTTTGCAGCTTTCCCTTATATTAGAGATTGGATTTGTCAATACTTGATGTGGGATTTTTCAAATGGAAGATTTAAGATGCCTCATGTTCCATTGTTCTCATGGGAAGAGTTAGGTAAGATTGATTCTTCTTTATTACGAACTATGAGACATATTGGTTTTAGTAAATATAAACCTTCTTGTGATGGTACGTGGTATATAAATGATAAAGTAGATGAGTTCGATATGGAAAAAGCTGAATTAAGTGATTCTAGTGATGTTCCTGATTCAATTGCCCCTGAAGATTTGCCAATTAAAGATGATTTAACAAAAGAAGTTAAACATGATAATCTTGAAATTAACAAATTAAACTTTAATAAGGCCACTCTAACTGATATTATGACACTTCATGGTATGGAAGAGGAATTAGCCTTAGAAATTCAAGAGTATCTTGAAGATAATATTGTTACTGATACAAGTGATTTATTAGAATTAGAATCTATAGATGAACAAATGCTAGAAACTTGGGATGACCATGTAGACGATATGAGAGTAGATATTAATAAAGCTGATGAATCTATTTTAAAGAAAATAAAAGGAATTGGTGCTAAACTTGCGAAAATCATTCTAGATTTCAAAGTAAAAAATAAAGGTTTTAAAAACTTAGACCAGCTCGAAGAAATTGATGGTATAGGTAAAAACAAATTAGCACAATTAAAATCTAGATTTAAAATAGGAGAATAGTTTTTGAAGCAACTTTATCGATCATACGATGAATCAACAGAAATTTTTAGGCAATACCAAAATAAATATCCAAACTATTTCAAAATAGACTCTATTGGTAAAACTTGGGAAAAAAGAGATATAAATTTAATTACTATTAGTAAAGATATTAAGAGTGCAGATAATAATCCTGCACTTTTCTTTACAGGAACTATTCATGCTAGAGAATGGGTTGGACATGAGCTTGCAATTGAATTTGCAACATACATTTTAGAAAATCTTGAAACAGATCCAACTTTACAAGCTTATTTAAAAAATACAACTATATATATGGTTCCCTGTGCAAATCCTGATGGATATGAATACTCAAGAAATCATTTCTCTTTTTGGAGAAAAAATAGAAGAGTAAATGCAGATGGATCTTATGGTGTAGATTTAAATAGAAACTTTCCAATTGGCTATGTTAAATCAACTGCCACAACTTCAAATGTATACGGTGGACCAGAACCTTTTTCAGAGCCTGAAACTAGAGCTTTGAGAGATTTTGTTGAAGCTCATGAAAATATTACTATAGCTTTAGATTATCATTCACAAGGAAATGTATTTTTCCCTGCACATGATTTTAGACATGAAGATACTATTGATACAACTGATATGAATACATTATGTGCAAATATGGCAGAAGAAATAAGAAAAATCTCAGGTAGAGAATATGGTATTCATCAAGGAAAACCACCTACCAAGCTAATTTCTGGAAGTGGTAGAGAATTTTATCACTCACGTGGAATAATTTCATCTGTTGTAGAAGTAGGTACTAGAAATATATCTGATTATATGGATGACATGAATGAACATTTAAGAGAACATGTCCCTGCTCTACTTGCTGCTGTTAAAGAAGTTCCTAATTATTCAGAAAAGAATTCAGTCTATAGAGTTAAATCTTTTGAAATAACTGAAATAGGTTCAAATCATGCAAATTTATCTTGGTCTTATGAAACAGATAAAAATATATTTTTTGAAATTTATAGAAGTTTAAAAGATAAAAATTTTTGTAATGCATCAAATTTAATAGCAAGAACACAAAGTTTAGAATTTAGTGATATCAATTTACAAAGTAATAAAGACTATTTTTACAACATTAGAGTTGTAAATAAAAAAACTGGTGAAAAATCACCTTTTTATCCACAAATCAAGCTTAGAACCAATCCTGATTATGATGAATTTAGTAGAACATACTACGCAAATGCAAAAGAGACTGGATATGTAGCTGAAAATTTAAATCAAAATGATAAACATTTTGGAGTAAACTCTTTATTTGTTGGGGTAGATGAGAATAAAGGTGTTTCTTATGCAATTGTTACGATTGATGTAAAAACTTTACCTGCTAATGCCTTGATTAAGTCTGCATCATTTAACTTATATCCTATAAATAGAGTTTCTACAACTATTGAAAAATATGGGGAATGGAATGTTGGTATAGTAGATCCAGAATCAATAAAAGATATTACAAGTTTTGATGACGTTCAAAATATGAAAATATTAAGATATATAGGTAGACCGACTGAATCTCATCAATTAACTCAAGGTATTTGGAGAGGATGGCATTTATCTGGACTAGAGTGTGAAGACTTACAAGAATTAGCCTCTGATAAAAAGAAAGTTGTTTTAAGAGTTGAAGGGCCAAAAGAGTTAAGAATTGGACGTACAAGACAAATGATGCAATGGGACATTGGTTATGGTAAATTTGGTTATGGATTAGGTTATAGACCTAGACTTGAACTTACATATACTATGAAACCAACTATCACTGAACTATATCCAAAAGCTGTATATACAGTTAGTAAGAATGAAGTCAAATCAGATGAAATATCTGCAGGTTTTGATAAAGATGGTGCTTCTATATATTCTACTTTTGAATTTAATTTATCATCTTTACCACCATATAACGATACTTTTATCACAAAAGCCTATTTTGAATTAAACTCAACAAAAATCTATATTAAAGATGATATTAGATTCCATTTAGAGTTTGTAGATGAAAATATTGACCAAGATTATAAGAGTATTAGAAATAGAGATATTATTCAAAATGTAGGATTTGATGTTAGTGCTACTGAATTAAAAAACAATCAAACTCAATATTTTACTTTTGATACTTTTTCTGAGATAACTCTAAATGAAAAGTTAAAAAATAAATCTGATGTTGCTTTTGTCTTAAAACCAACTTCATCTAAAAAAGCTATAAAAGATAAAAGTGTTTCTTGGGAAGTAAAAAATAAATCTCTATCTCCAAAACTTATTTTAGAGCATATTCCAAAAAGAAGAAATGCAGTTGAAAAAGTTTCAAATGCTAAAATCATAAAAGAAAATGGGAAGATAAAAATCACTTGGGACAATCCAAAAGATGACGCATTTAAAGGTGTTAAAGTGATAAAAAATGCTTATAGAAAACCCTACTCTTCTCATGATGGACAAAAAATTTATGCAGGACTAGATGATTATACATATGATGATTTTGGTGCAAAAGATATAAATAAGTATTATGCAATATTCACTTATGATGATGTTCCTAACTACTCTGAGCCTATAATTTTAGAATACCAAGTAAAATAAGATTTCTTTCTTATTTTACTTCTTGCAATTTACAAATCTAGTAGATATAATAAATCCAAATTTTTAATATAAGGTTTTAGATGATAATGAAATTTAAAGAGTTTTATCCAAAAATTAATAGTAAAGCTTGGGTAGCTCCAAGTGCAGATGTAATAGGCGATGTTGAAATTGGTGAAAATTCTTCTATTTGGTTTGGCTGTGTAATAAGAGCAGATGTAAATGAAGTAAGAATTGGTAAAAATACAAATGTGCAGGATTTGTCAATGATTCATACTGATTCACATACTAAAACTGTTTTAGGTGATAATGTAACCATTGGACATAAAGTTATGTTACATGGTTGTGAAGTACAAGATAACTGTCTTATTGGTATGAGTGCAACAATTTTGGATAATGCTGTTATAGGTGAAGGTTCAATAGTGGGTGCAAATTCATTAGTTACTCAAGGAAAAAAATTTCCTCCAAGAAGTTTAATTATGGGAAGCCCTGCAAAAGTTGTTAAAGAATTAACGCAAGAAGATGTTGATGGTCTAATTAAACATGCAGGACATTATGTCGAATATAAAAATGACTATTCTTAATATAATTTAATTAAAAAATAAAAAGAGACTTTCTCTTTTTATTTTCCTGGATAGCTATTTTCTAATTGTGAATAAAGATCATCAAAACTAACATTTTCCATAGTTTCTAATATTGAAACCATTACAACATTATCTTCATCACCATTCCATTCTTTGATATATGTACCTTCTTTATAACCATGGTCTTGTCTAAATTTGTTTAAACAATTTTTACCAATATACAATTTTTGAAGCCATGTAAATGATAATCCTGATATTTTACAACATCTAAAGAATTGATCAATAAATCTCTCAATTCCACTAAATGAAGGCATATTACCAGTTTCAATTGCTAATGAGATATAAGATAACTTTTCAGATTCTTTTACCATAGCTTTTACATCTACGTCTTCTACTGCTTCATAAATACAATGAGTATTTACTAAAGAAACCGCTCTAGGTACATTTGTTTCTTGTAAAATATAAGACATTAAAAAATGCCAAATATCAACAAGTTCAACATGAATATTGTTCATATCAGGTTCTGCATTAATATTTTTCCAATGTTTCCATGGAGTAGAATCAATTAATTCTGCAACTTCCATATGAATACATCTAAGCCAATTGATATCTTTACCAAATTTATTTACACCTAATTCCCAATTTTTACCATTTGTTGAATCATTTAATTCTTTTTGTAATAAGAACATTTCTTCAAGTTTATGAGGGAAAGAAGATGCTTCATCAAGTAATTCAGCTAAAGGTAAACACTCCTCTACTAAATTATCAAGAGAAATACTATTTGGTAAATCTTTATCCCCTTTTAATAGGTGAATGATTAACGATATAGTATAAGGAACTTCATCTTTTTCTTCCCATTCAAGGATATCTGCTGGTGTTACGCCAATATAATGTACAAAATCTTCAATCGTAACAAAACCAAGTGATTTAATACTATCTTTTAAGTCTTTATATAACAAATTATTACTCCTAAATTAATTAAAAAATTAAAGCTTTTATTTTACACAAATATTACTTTACATAAAATCATTTTCTTTTGGCAATTCAATTTTAAAAACAGCACCATTCTCTGAATTGCTAACTGATAATTTACCTTTACTATGTTTTTCTATTATAGTCTTACACATATATAATCCAAGTCCAGTACCATTTTTATTGGATTTTGTAGAAAAATAAGGTTCAAATACTTTATTTAAAATATCTTCAGGTATTCCACCTGCATTATCTTCTATTTCAATTACAAGGTATTTTTCTTCTTCATAGAATTTAATAAATAATTTTCTCTCTTTAATATCTCTATCAATTAAAACATCTCTTGCATTTTTTATTAAATTAATAAATACTTGAACTAACTCATTTACATGTATCATTATTTCAATATCTGTTTTTGAATCTAAAGTAACTTCAATAGAATCAGTTTTTGTCATAAAGCCTAAAAAGTCTAATGCTTTATTTACTACTTCAATAACTGCAACTTTTTCTTTAGGTTTATCAGGTAAAAAGAAATCTCTAAAGTCATCAATTGTTTTACTCATATATTCAAGTTGTTTACCAATACCAGAAACTACTTGATCTAAAAGCTCATCACTTATTTCGCCTTCAAGAACTTTATTTAAGGGTAGTTTTTGTATTAAAATAGAAACTGCTTGAAGTGGTTGTCTCCATTGATGAGCAATCATACTTATCATTTCACCCATAGCAGCAGATTTAGATTGTTCTACAAGTATATTTTGTTGTTCTTCTAAATTTTTCTTAGAAGTTATATCTTGTCTAATTGCATCATATGATTTAAAATTGCCATTAGAATCATAATTAGGAGTTATTATCACGTGAACCCAATAAGAAGAGCCATCTTTTCTTCTATTTTTAAGCTCACCTTTCCATACTTGTCCAGATTCTATTGTCTTCCATAACTCTTCATAAGTCTCACTAGAAATATCTTGGTGACGAACTATATTATGCATATGACCTATTAATTCTTCTTCTTTATATCCAGAGATATCACAAAAAGCTTCAGAAACACTAATAATTTTCCCAGAAGCATCAGTACTAGACATAATTACATTTTTATCAATAATTTTACTAGATTTTGATAATTCATTTTCTACATCAAGTATAGAACGAGAATATTTATCTAGTACTCCTGCAAAATTACTCTCAAAAATATAATTTATCTCTTTTTCTATTTGTAAATTAGTGATTTTTAAATCATATGTATATTCAAGTAAAGCATTTTTAAAACCTGTACAGATTATAAAAAGTTCTGAAGGTGTAATATTTTTATCTTTTAAATATAAAACAAGCTCATCAATAACAGGACAATCTCCTATTTTTTTATTATCATTAACAATATCTATATAATAATCTAATATACCCAAGGCATATTTTTTGACAAATATTTCTCTATTTATTTGATGTACTTTTAATATTTTTAATATCTTACTATCACTAATCCAATATTTAATTATAGAAATTTTATTTTTTTTGTATTGAGAAATATAATTTTTTAGTATAAAAAGTTCCATATTTATCCACTTTTCAACTCATAAAATGAGCAATCAAGACCACTACTTCTTTTTACAACTACAGAAGGTATTGTTTTTGATTTAAAACCATAAGCTTTACAACCATGAGGTTTGTTTTGTTCCCAAGTTACATAATAGAATTTACATTTTTGGCAAACTATTCTTTTATTCATAAATAATATCTTATCTAACTTTCTTAAATATTAACTTTACTTTGTATAGCCTTAGCTAAAGACAAGATATCTACATTCTCTAAACTAACACCTGTTGGAACACCTTGAGCAATTTTTGTAAAGTTAATTTTAAAATCTTTTAATTTATCCTCAATAAATAAAATAAAAGCATCATTAGATAAAGAAGGAGTTATTGCAAATAAAACATCTTCTACTTCATTTTCTTTTACAAAGTTTAACATCTTATCAACTGCTTCAGGTTCTAATTCTTCAATTACAAAGTATAAACCGTCAAATTGTTTAGATTCTTCAATTATAAATATATCTTTTGCACTTTGTACAATACAAACTTTTGTCTTATCTCTACTGTCATCTAAACATACTTCACATATCTCATGTTCACTCATAGAACCACAATTAATACATTTTTTTATATTTCTTAACGCATTTTCAATACTATGTGCAATTTTAATACCACTATAACTGTCATTCATTACTATATGATATGCTAATCTCAAAGCAGATTTCTTACCTATTGTAGGCAAAGATTCAAATGCATCAACTAAATCATAAAACTTTTCTAAACCTTTTTTCATGCGCGAATTATATCTAATCTTAATAGTTATTTAGATAAAATCGCGAAAATTATATTTATAGGAGTTAGTAATTGACTGAAATTAATTATTATGAATTATTAGAAGTTACTAAGGATAGTGACAAAAGTACTATAAAAAAAGCATATAGAAAAATGGCTATGAAGTATCATCCAGATAAAAATCCTGATGATCATGAAGCAGAAGAGAAATTTAAAGCAGTAAATGAAGCATATCAGGTTTTAAGTGATGATGAAAAAAGACAAATCTATGATAGATATGGTAAGGCTGGTCTAGAAGGTCATGGTCAAGGAGGAGGATTCTCTGGTGGAGGATTTGATGACTTAGGTTCTATTTTTGAAGAAATGTTCAGTGGTTCAGGATTTGGCGGTTTTGGAGGAAATTCTAGAAGACGTGAGAGAAAAAGCTATAACTATAACTTAGATATTGCTATTGAAATTGAAGTTGAATTTAATGAAGCAATTTTTGGTTGTAAAAAAGAGATTAAATATCCACATAAATCAGCTTGTAAAGACTGTAAAGGTACGGGTGCTAAAAATGGAAAACTAAGTACATGTACTCATTGTAATGGTCAAGGACAAGTACATATGAGACAAGGATTTATGACTTTTGCTCAAACTTGTCCTCATTGTGAAGGTTCAGGTCAAGCAGCAAGTAGTAAATGTAAAACTTGTACAGGTTCAGGATATAAAGAAACAAAAGAAAAATTTGAAGTAAATATTCCTGAAGGTGTTAACAACGGAAATAGAATTAGAGTTTCAAATAAAGGTAATACAGCACCAGATGGTACAAGAGGAGATTTATATTTACAAATTAGAGTAAAAGAAGATTCTCATTTTGTAAGACATGATGATGATATCTATATTGAAGTACCTATTTTCTTTACTCAAGTTGCATTAGGTGCATCTATTAAAATTCCAGGTTTAAGAGGAGAATTAAATCTTAAAATTCCAGCTGGTACAAAAGATAAAGAGCAATTTAAATTTCATGGAGAAGGTGTAACTTCTGTTCAAGGTTATGGTAAAGGTGATTTAATTGTACAAATCAAAATTAAATATCCTAAATCATTAAATAACGAACAAACTGAACTTTTAGAAAAACTTCAAGATAGTTTTGGAGTTGAAAGTAAGCCACATGAATCGAACTTTGAGGGAATGTTTGAAAAAGTAAAAAAATGGTTTTCATAATCCTTTAAAATTTAAATAATTTATTATTAACTTGTAACTCTTATTTATGTATAATAATGCTAAATAAGGGCTACAATGCAAAATCTAAAAATAATCATATTTTTTCTACTATTTATCACACTTCATTCTTTTGCCTCAAACAAAATTGAATTTACTAAAGAAGAATTAAACTTTATAAAAAGTAATCCTACAATTACTATTGGTGCAGAAAGAGATTGGCCTCCTTTTGATTTTGTTGAAAATGATGAATATACAGGTCTTGCAAAAGACTATTTAGATTTAATTGAAAAGAAAACTGGATTGAAATTCGATTACTCTATTGATTCTTGGCAAAACCTTTTAGATAAAACAAAAAACAAACAAATAGATTTACTTCCTATTCTTTCAAAAAATAAACATAGAGAAGAATTCCTTTTATACACAAAGCCATATTTATCTATAAGAGACTATGTATTTACAGATAATAATATCTCTTATAAATCAATGGATGAATTAAAAGGTAAAAAAATTGCAATAATAAAAGGTTATGTTCAAGAAAAGTTTATAAAGAACAATTACCCAAGTATAGAAATAGTTTATGTAAAAAACATTTTAGAATCAATTGATGCAGTTGTAACAAGAAAAGTTGATTTTATTATTTCAAATATTGCCATAATTAACTATTTTATAAATAAACACTCTATAAGTAATATAAAAGCGCAGTTTCATACAAAATATGAAGGTAATCTTTTGTATATGGCTACAAGAAATGACTATCCGATACTAAAAAATATTATTGATAAAGCTTTATCAAGTCTAACAATAGAAGAAAAAAATAGAATATCTATGAAATGGAAAAATAAAAAGTATGATGAAAACTTAAGTATTCAATTAGACTTGAATGAAAATGAGAAACAATATTTAAAAGAAAAAGATGCTCTTTATATTGCAAATGAGCTAGATTGGATACCTTTTGATTATTATGAAAATAATACACCTAAAGGTTATACTATTGATTATATCAAGCTTATATCTCAAAAACTTGGATTAAAACCAATTTTTGTCACTGATAAATGGACTTCTCTTATAAAAAGACTCAAAAATAAAGAGATAGATATTCTTCCTGTAATAGGATATAACAAAAAAAGAGAAGATTTTTTATTATATACTCAATCTTTTATGTCACAAACGTTATCAATTGTTACAAAAAAATCTCGTACTGATATTATAAATATAGATGATTTAAATAATAAAAAAATAGGTATGGCAAAAGGATGGCATCTTACTAATGTATTTAAAAAAAATTATCCAAATGCAAATGTAATTGAATTTGAATCTTTAACAGATATCTTTAATTCAATAGAAAATAACTTTATAGATGCAACAATTCAAAATGATTTATTAGCAAGTTATTATATAAATAAAAACTATTATGGAAAATTAAAAGCAAGCAGCCATGTATCACTTGATGGTTTTAAAAGTGAATTATATGTAGGAGTAAGAAAAGATTTAAATGTACTCCATCCATTAATTGACAAAGCTATAAGTTCTATAACAAAAGAAGAACAGAAAGCATTAGAAAACAAATGGATTAATATTTCTAAAAAAATTAATTTTACTAACGAAGAATTGAATTTTATAAAAAATAAAAAAATAAATGTAATATCTACAAATAATTGGTCTCCCTTTAATTCAGTAGAAAATGATGAATTATACGGAATAAGTGTAGATTTTTGGAATTATATAAAAGATAAAGCTAATTTAAAAACAAGCTTAAGCTCAAATAATAAAATTTCAGTAGTATTAGATTCGATAAAAGAAAAGAAAAGTGATATATTAATTGCAGCAACAAAAACAAATGATAGAGAAAAATATTCTATATTTAGTGACGGTTATTTAAAATCCCCAATTGGAATTGCTACATTACAAGATAAAAATTATATTGCAAGTGCAGAAGAATTAATAGGTAAAAAAATTGCTGTAGGAGAAAATTCCTCTGCACATAGATTATTAGAAGAAAAATATCCAACAATTAAATTTGTTTTTGTAAATGATGTTATCCAAGGATTAGAGTATGTAAGTGAAAATAGAGTCTTTGCGTATGTAGATATAATGCCTGTACTCTCTCATAATATAAAGAATAGAGGCTATTCTAATTTAAAAATAACAGGTCAAACAGGAATTGATTTAAATCTAAAGTTTATGATTAGAGATGATTACCCTGTTCTTAAAAGTATTGTCAATAAAATTTTAAATAGTATGTCTCCAGAAGACAAAGATCAAATATATAAAAAGTGGTTAAATACTAATATTCAACAAGAAGTTGATTATTCATTATTATGGAAAACAATTCTAGTATTTTTAATTATTATTATATTTGTTCTTTATAAAAATAAACAGTTAATTGATTATCAACGTAATTTAAAAAAGACTCAAAAAGAGTTAGAAAATTCATTAAAAAATTTTAAATCTTTGATAGATTTAAATATTGCTGGTGTATTAATTATTGAAAACAAAAAAATCAAATATTTAAATGATGAAATAGTTAATATGTTAGAATATAGAAATAAATCTCAACTTATGAATAGAGAACTTACAAATATATTAAAAGAAAATTCTTTAATAGATATATATAAAGATGATTTTGATGGAAATCATGAAATAGAGGCTATAAAAGTTGATGGCTCTACAATACCTGTTCTTCTAAAAACAAAAAAAATAGATTTTGATGGAAAGTCTTCATTTATCCTTTCAATTATCAATTTAACTGAAATTAAAAATAAAGAAGAAATTATGTTTCAACAGTCAAAAATGGCAAGCTTAGGAGAAATGATTGGAAACATTGCACATCAGTGGAGACAACCATTAAGTTCAATTTCTACTGCTGCTTCTGGAATAAAGGTACAAAAAGAGTATGGATTATTAAATGACGAATTATTAGAATATAATCTTGATTCTATAACTGAAACAACAAAATTTTTATCTCAAACTATAGATGATTTTCAAAACTATATAAAAAGTGACAAAAAGAAAAAGAAATTTGATGTTAAAAACAGTATTGAAAAAGTTTTAACTATTGTTAATGCATCATTTAAAAACAATTTTATTAATGTAAATACAAAAATAAATTCAATATATATAAATGGATTTGAAAATGAATTAAATCAAGCTCTATTAAATATATTAACAAATTCAAAAGATGCATTAAAAGAGATAGATGAAGAAAATAGAAATATATTTATTAATACTTTTTGTGAGAATAAATTTGCAGTAATTCAAATCATGGATACAGCGGGTGGAATAGATGAAAAGATTATCCGAAAAGTTTGTGAACCATATTTTACAACTAAACATAAATCACAAGGTACAGGTCTTGGATTATATATGACTCATAAGATTATTACAGATAGTATGAAAGGTTTTATTAAAATAGAAAACTCGCAATTTGAAGATAAAAAAGGTGCAAAAGTTACTTTATACATTCCTATTCAATAGTTTTTCAAACTCTTTATAGTTCATAGGTTTTCCATAAAAGTAACCTTGAATTTTATAACATCCATTTTTAACAAGAAAATCTATCTGCTCTTGGTTTTCAACACCTTCTGCTATAACATCAAGTTTTAAACTCTTTGAAAGAACAATTACTGATTTTGTGATAGCTGTATCTTCTTCATCAAAAGGCAAGTCTTTTACAAATGCTCTATCAATTTTAAGCTTATTAATTGGAAGTTTTTTCAAGTATGCTAAAGATGAATATCCTGTTCCGAAATCATCTACAGAAAGTTTAATCCCTAAAGAACTTATTTCTCTCAACTTTTCAATAGATTCAGAAGGATTTTCCATGATTCCTCCTTCTGTAACTTCTAATTCAATAGAATTATGCTTACAATTATTATCAATTATAGTTTTATTTAATAATTCAATAAAATCATCACTTTTTAGCTGTTTCATAGATAAATTTAAAGATAAAGTACCTGTATCTAATCCTTGATTTTTCCAAATAGAAAATTGTTTTATTGCTTTTTTCATAACAAGTCTATCTAAGTCAACTATTAATCCTGCTTCCTCTGCAATTGGAATAAACGCATTTGGAGGAATTAGTTCTCCTTCTGTATTTTTCCATCTAACTAAGGCTTCCATTCCTATTAATTTATTTATTTTTCCATCATATTGAGGTTGATAATATACAACAAACTCATCATTTTTAATTGCTTCTCTTAGTTTGTTTTCAAGTACTATTTTTTTCATTACTTTTAAAGTCATATCTTCTGTATAAAATTTAAAAGTATTTCGCCCCTCTTCTTTAGCTCTATACATTGCGGAATCAGCATTTTTTAATAAATCATCAACTGTTTTACCATCATTTGGATAAATTGAAATACCAATACTAATTCTTAGATGAATATTCTGATGATTGAAGGATATAGGAGTATTCATACTAGACATAATCTTTTTTATAACATTTATTATATGTTCAATATTCTCAATATCATCAACTAAAATTAAAAACTCATCACCACCATGCCTACTAATTAAGTCATTTCTTCTCATAATTTTTTTAAAACGATTCGAAATTTCAATTAATACTTCATCTCCAAATTTATGACCAAAAGAATCATTTATTTCTTTAAATCTATCTATATCTATAAATAATAATGCAATTAATTTATCCATACTATTTTTGTTATTTATTTTATTGTCAAAGATTTTTTTAAAATAATTTCTATTGTAAAGACCTGTCAAATCATCATGAGTAGCTTTATAGCTTAATTTATGTTTTGATATTTTATCCTTATGCCAAATTAATATATATAAGACTTGTATTAATATTACTACTAATAATACAGAAATAAAAACAAATAAATTAAAATCTTTTAATGTCAATTGCTTTGTTATAAGAAGGAAACTATGCTCAAAACCCTCAATTTTTTTAAGATAAATCAACTTCTTAAATATATTTTCTTTTTTAGAAGAATTAGCTTCTAGATATTTTCCATACTCATTTATATCTACTATTTCAATATGATATTTATTAAACTTCTTTTTTACTTTTTCTAATAATTTATCAATATTTATATTTATAATGTAAAAACCATTAGTATTTGCATACCTTAAAGATTCATTTTCAATTCTATCTTCACCCTTATATGTAGCTTTAATAAAAAGATTTAGTTTATTACCAAGTTCATCAATTACTCTATCTTTTACTATTACTTTCCCTGATTTAGATGAAAGAATAAAAGCTTCATTGAATATATTATTGTTATATATATCAAAGCCATAAAACCTAGTATATTTGTATGACGCAGGTTCTATATATATAATAGGAGCATATCTATCTTTTAATTTATTAATTTTTATAAGTTTTTGATTTTTATCATAATCTTTTATATAGAAATTGTATAAGCCATTATCTTTCATCTCTTCTTCAAAAGAGACTCTTTCTTTCTCTTGTACAACTGTTGCAAAAGCAATAACTTCCATAAAGTCATAATTTTTTAATAAATCATTTGAGAAACTAGAAAAAGAAGATGTATTCATATTCGATGTATATTGATAATAACTACTTAATGAAGTAATAACACCCTTGGTAGTTGAAACCCTATTAGATAACTCTTTTTCAATGATATTTTCAATATTGTAGTTAAATTTATTTTTTAAATTTGAAACTTGATAAATATATTGAACTACTCCAATAATCAATAATATTAACAGGTTTATTAAAAATACAGTTACTTTTAGTTTTAAAGAAAAGAAAGGAGTCTTCAAATTTAATCCATGTCATATTTTTTTGATTTTATTAATATTTTTCTAGGGAGCTTAATTTTTGCACTATCTACTAACTTTAAATTAATAAAATTGTTCCAAGTCTTATTTGTTGTGATTGAAATATTTTTTATGGCATAACCATTTAAAATACCTTTTGCAGTATTTGCTGCCCATTGACCTTGCTCTTCTGCTTTAATTATTAATCCAATCATAGAAAAAGGCATCATCCATTCATAAGTAGCAAGAACTAACTTTTTACTATTTTTCAATAAAAAATCTTTTACTTTTTTGTCATTCCAATTCTTTATAGCAGAGTTATGTCCTAAAATAATAAAATCACTATTTAGTTGTGCTTCTAAATAACTATTTTTCCATTCATTAATATCATCTACTAAATTATATGATAAATCAATTCCATATTTTTTAGAATATTTAATAAAATATGACAAGTCTTTTTTATCGGTAATAGTATTATCACCTATAAAAGTAGCTTTTCTTCCAATAGACAAATCAACTGCCATTTCATACAGTGCTCTTATAGGTATTATCTCAATCATTCCTGTTACATTAGAATAAGGGAAGCCATATTTATCTGCAGTCCAATTTACTCCTGTAAAAACAAAAGGTATTGAACTATCTTTATAATAAGGTTTTATTAAATATTTTGCAGCATTATCATCTGAAGTGATTACAACATCTGGATTAGTTTTATCTATTAGCTTTTTTGCTTGTAAGGCACTACTCTTTATTGAAGCTTCATCTTTTTTTCTTTTTGTATCCATATTAAATTGAATAACATCACAACTATCTTTTAAAATATATTTTATTTCTTTTGCAATGGTATCTGACCAGACAAAACCATCATGGTAAGAATTTATATATACACATTTTTTATTTGATGTTGAAAATAATAATATTGGCAATAGTAATATAATATAATTGAATCTAAACATTTGTACTATTCCTTTACTATTTATTAATAAAATAACTTTATTTTTAACTGAATAACAGGTATATATATTAAATAATAATTTATCATTAAATTTATAAAATCTAGATTAAAATTATAAATTATATTATTGAAATCTCATTTTATCAATTATTAACGCTATTATTGTTATAACATAAATAAAAAGGATCAATTTGATTTATGATTCTCAAAGAATGGTAATGTATCCGCACTTGAATGCTGCAGGAATTCTTTTTGGTGGTCAAGCTTTGTCTTGGATTGATGAAGAAGCTATTATCTTTGCAGCACAACTTCTAGATACACAAAGATTAGCTACTGTTAAAATGAGTGAAGTATGTTTTAAAAACCCTGCAAATATTGGTGATATTTTAGCAATAGGAACAGAACTTATTAGAACAGGAAAAACTTCTATTACAGTTAAATGTCAAATAAAAAATAAAACTACAGACAGGATTATTCTCACTGTTGAAGAAATTGTTATTGTTGCCTTAGATTATAATAAAAATCCTACAAAGCATATATTAGCAGATAGAGAAATAAAAAGTTTAACTTAAAGGCTAAACAGCCTTTAAGTATCAGTCATTAAAACATTTGTTTAAATGTTTTTCTTCCATTGGTTTTGTCATTAAAGATACAATTATTGCTGTAATAATTGATAAAGGTAATGCAATTATTAAAGCATCTACAAATATAATTTTTCCACTCAATACAGAATGACTTCCTGTTAAAGCTTTTGCAATACCTAAAGCTTTTGCTTCTTTAAAATGAACAAAGACAAGCCAGAATGATGAAGAAAGAAGCCCCACTAACATAGATGCTATAGCACCAGTTCTTGTCATTCTTTTCCAAAATAACCCTGCAATATATGATGGAAGAAATATTGATGCACATAAAGCAAAGAAAATTGCTGTACTTCTTGCAATTATTGCTGGCTGTTTATCAAATGCATAAGCTAAAGCAACAGAAAAAGAAATCATAATAATAATTCCAAGTCTAGTTACTATGACAGAATTACTTTTTGGTTTAATTTGTTGAATTAAATCTCTACCTACTGCTGTTCCCATTGTATGAAATTGAGAAGAAAGTGTACTCATAGCAGCCGAAATTAAAGCAAACAGAAAAATAAATGCAAACCATTTAGGCATAGCTGTATTTATGAAGTGAGGAATTACTTTACCAATACTTCCCGCACTCTGTAATGCATTTTTACCTTCATTAAACTCAAAATACCAAGCATTTGTTAAAGAACCAACTATAAAAACTATACCTGTCATTGAAACAATAAATATTCCACCAATTAGTACTGCTCTATTTAATTCTTGCTTTGAACTAACGGTCATAAATCTTACTATTAGTTGTGGTTGTGCTAAAACACCTATACCTACACCTAAAGTGATAGTTGTAATTACAAATAACCATCCTGGACTAAAAAATGATGGCATTGAATTCCAACCAGAAAAACCCCACATAGTTGAAAGTTTCATCATAAAATCTGGACCACCAGGTTTTAATTCTTTTATAGAAGTATTTGCTAAAGACCCAACAGTTTGATTCCAAACATTCTCTAGTTTTCCAAAAGCTTGATCTATTCCACCTAAAGAATCAAAAGTTACAAATAAAAGTATAATCATTGCAATAAACATGATTGAACCTTGAAGTGCATCTGTCAACATCACACCTTTTAACCCACCTGCTATTACATATGCAGTGATTATTAAAGAAAATACTAATAGTGCACCATGATAATCAACTTGAAAATATAATGCAATAAAATGAGTACCGCCAATTAATACTGCTGTTGCATATAATGGCATGAATAATAGTATAATTATTCCCCCGAACATTTGAATAAATTTTGAATCATATCTTTTACCTAAAAACTCAGGAAAAGTATGTGCATTTAGGCGATAACCCATTTTTCTAGTTGGATTACCAAAAAAAACAAATGCAACAAAAATACCAATTATTATGTTAAAAAATGTTAACCATAATAAAGAGTTACCTAACCATGCTGCTACTCCCCCAAAACCTACAATTGCAGCAGTTGAAATAAATGTTGCCCCATATGATAATGCCATAATAAAAGGATGAGTATCTCGTCCTGCAATTAAATAATCAGTAGTATTCTTAGTTTGTTTGTAACCTAAAAAACCCAAGTAACCTATTAATGATAAGTACAAAATGATGATTATATTTTCAAAAGCTCCCATTATAACCCCTCATCTATTTTATCTTCTGTTTTAGCCCAATTCTTTACACCTTTTCCTGAATCATTACTTCCTTTATTCCAATTAATAGCACCATAAACTACACATATTAATGTACTAATAATTGTTAAATAAAAAGCAAGATTTACCCCAAAATCTGCTCCAACCATCTCATCTCCCTTTGAAATTATTAGAAAAAGTTTATAAGAAACTCTATTACATTTTGTTAAACTGTTTAAAAAATATATTTAAGTTTATAATATAAACAAAAATTCAGCTTAATAATTAAATTAATCTTTTTATAAATTTTTAATTATTGTTTAATAAATTTAAATATAGTTAAAAATATAAATAACCTATACAATAAATATAAATTATAAAATTTTTTGTTAATTTATTAAAATATTTGTAAATTTCTTAAGTTTTCTTACTAATTTTGTCAACTTACTAATTATCACCTTTTAATAATTGAATATCTATTAGTATATTAAATACAACTATATAGGTTAAAAAGTATATTTTTCCATTCATTACCTAATTATTATGATTTTCTACAATTATTTGTAATTTTTAATCATTTAATTTACAATAAAAATTATACTTAGTATAATATTTTAAATTTTATTTAATAATTAGGAAAATCATGAAACAGACGCTTATGGGAAATGATGCAATTGCTTGGGGGATTATTCACTCAGATATTGATATGGTTTCTGGATATCCAGGAACACCGTCTAGTGAAATACTAGGAAATGTTAATAAACTAAAACATCAAATGAATTTAGATTTATATGCAGAATGGGGAACAAATGAAAAAGTTGGTTTTGAAGTAGCCTATGCAGGTGCAGTTGCAGGAAGACGTGCAGCTGCAACTATGAAACAAGTAGGTTTAAACGTTGCAAGTGATGCTTTAATGAGTGCTGCATATATTGGTAACCTAGGAGCCTTTGTATTAATAGTTGCAGATGATCCTGGTTTTCATTCATCTCAAACAGAGCAAGATTCAAGGGTCTTTGCTAAATTTGCAAAAATCCCTGTACTTGATCCAGCAACTCCTCAAGATGCTTATGATTTTGTAAAAATTGCAGCAGATATATCTGAAACATTTCAAACACCTACAATGTTAAGGCCTGTCATGAGAGTTTGTCATGCAAGACAAATTGTTGATATTGATGAGGAAACTAATTTTAAACCAGGGAAAGGTGAATTTAAAAGAGAAATAGGAAGGTGGGCAGCAGTTCCAAGAGCAGGTAGAATAATTCAAGGTTATGAACAAATTGAAAGAATAAATGCTCTTAAAGAATACAACTGGGAAAATCTTATTAAACCTGAATTTGATAAATGTAAAGGTGGTAAACTATTAATACTTACATCTGGAACAGGTGATGGGTTTGCAAGAGAGACATTAGAAGATATTGGTATTGAAGCAGACGTAGTTAAATTTAAGATGCCTTACCCTCTTCCTGAAAATCAAATTAGAGAACAATTTAAAAACTATGAAAAAGTTTTAGTTGTAGAAGAACCTATGCCCTGTATTGAAGAGCAAATTTTAACTGAAAAAGTTCATGGTAAACTAGATGGAACTATGCATGTTATTGATGAGATGCAAAAAGTTTATATTCAAAATGCATTAATAAAAATAGGAGTTTACACTGGAGCTGATTTATATCCAGTTGTACCTTTTAAAGAGGAAATAGCTGCACGTCCTCCTAATCTTTGCCCAGGATGTCCACATAGAGATATTTATTATGCTATTACGAAAGTATTTAGAAAGAAAAAATCTATTTACCCATCAGATATTGGGTGTTATACTCTTGCAATAAACCAAGGTGCAATTGATACAGTTTTATGTATGGGTGCTTCTGTATCAATGGCAAGTGGTTTTTCAATAGCAGATCCAGATAAATATGTAGTAGCAACCATTGGAGATAGTACATTTTTCCATGGAGGTATACCACCATTAGTAAATGCGGTATATCAGAAACACAAATTTATGTTAGTTGTCCTTGATAACTCTGTTGTAGCAATGACAGGAAGACAACTTCCACCACAAAGAGAAAATAAAGAGATTGATATTATGAAGATTGCTGAAGGTTGTGGAGCAGATGTCTATGAACATATCTACTCAAATGATATTCAACACTCTCTTGATTTCTTTAAAGACATGAAAAAAGTATACGATGAAGCAGATGGGCCAATAGTAGTTGTAGTAAGAGAATTCTGTGTTCTTGATAAAGAAGTAGTAGATGACCATATTCCATTAGAGTTTGCAGAAGTAGTTCCTGAAGATTGTACAGCTTGTGATCAATGTACAACTATATATAAATGTCCTCCAATGGCTTATAATGCAGATGGAAAAGTTGAAATTGATCCATTCCTTTGTATTGGTTGTGGTGCCTGTTTAAGTGTAGTTTGTCCAACAGATGCTTTTGTTCAAGATACAAGTCGTGGTATAATTAGAGAGGAAAATAAATAATGAGATATCAAGTAGTAATAGCAGGATTTGGTGGTCAAGGGTCTGTATTTTTAGTAAAGATTTTAGCGTTATGTGCTGGAAATAAAGATGTAGCATGTTTAGGAACAGAAAATCATGGTATGAGTCAAAGAGGTGGTGCAGTTTCATGTACAATCAAACTTGGTAACTATACAAATCCAGTAATTGATGCAAACCAAGCAGATTTATTAATTGGATTAGAAAAGAATGAAGCATTAAGAAATGTTCAGTTTTTGAAACCAACTGGAACTTTAGCAGTAAATGCAGAATCAGATTTTCCTTCGTCTGATATAAATGCTACTGTTTTTCAGGTTGATGCATTTGATAAAGCAAAAAAGAAAGAATTACCAATACAAGGTTTAAACGTGTACATGTTAGGTGTTGTAGTATCTAAATGTGAGGATTTCCCTTTTACAGAAGAAGATGTTAAACAAGCACTAAGAGATTTTAATCCAAAAGTTGCAGAACAAAATATTGAGGTTTTAGAAAAAGCAATAGCAGATACAAAGGCTTAAAATGATTTGGAATAAGGTAGAGAGTAGTTCTTTAGAAAGTCTTAGAAAACTACAAACAAAAAGATTAAAAGAAACTATTAAAAGAGTTTATACATTAACACCTTTTTACAAAAAGAAATTTGATGAGTTAGGAATTAATCCAAAAGATATTAAATCAATAGAAGATATTTCAAAACTTCCTTTTACAAAAAAGCAAGATTTGAGAGACCATTATCCTTTTGGTCTATTTACAGTACCAATGAGTCAAGTAATTCGTGTACATAGTTCATCTGGAACTACTGGAAAACCTACTGTTGTTGGATATACTGAACATGATATGGATGTTTGGGATGAAGTTATGGCTAGAGTTTTTAAAATGGCAGGAACTACAGAAGAAGATATAGTACATAATGCGTATGGATATGGACTTTTTACAGGAGGACTTGGATTACATAATGGTGCTGCAAAAGTAAAAGCGACTGTTATTCCAAGTTCTGGAGGATTTACTGATAGGCAAGTAATGCTTATGAAAGATTTTGGAGCAACTATCCTTGCTTCTACTCCATCATTTGCACTACATATGGCAGAGTCTGCATCTAAAGCAGGAATAGATTATAAAAAAGATTTTAAATTAAAAGCTGGAATTTTTGGTGCAGAACCAACTTCTAAAGGTCTTAAAAAAGAGGTATCAAAAGTCTGGGGAATAGATTATCATGAAATATATGGACTTTCAGAAATTATTGGGCCAGGAGTTAGTTGTTCATGTAAACATAGTGATTTATTGCATATATTTGAAGATCATTTTTATCCAGAGATTATTGATTCTAAAACAGGCGAAATATTACCTGATGGTGAAAGAGGAGAGTTAGTAATAACATCACTAACAAAACAAGCTCTTCCTATAATTAGATATAGAACAGGTGATATTACTTCACTTAAAAGAGAACCCTGTGCTTGTGGAAGAACGATGGTTAGAATGGAAAGCGTTGTAGGCAGAGCTGATGATATGATGATAATCAATGGTGTAAATATCTACCCTTCTCAAATAGAACACGTAATTTCTCAAACAGAAGGACTTACGATTAACTATCAAATAGTTGTAAGTAAAAAAGGACATCTTGATGCTTTAGATATTTTAATTGAAATATCAGATGATGTTATGATAGACTCTATTTCAGAAATTGAAAATATTAAAAAATCAATACAACACAATTTGTTAAATAATCTATATATAAATGCAAATGTAAAACTTGTTGAACCAAGAAGTATAGAAAGAAGTGTTGGAAAAGCTATTAGAATAATAGATAAAAGAGAATAAGGACTAAAATGAGTAAATATACTATCAAACAATTATCTGTATTTATTGAAAATAAACAGGGCGAATTATCAGATATTACATCTTTATTATCAAAAAATAAAATTTCATTAAAGGCCATTAATCTTGTAGATACGAGTGAATTTGGTATTTTAAGACTATTAGTTGATGATGAACTATCAACTAAAAGAATTTTAGATGCAAATGGTTTTTCTTTAACTATTACAGAAGTTTTTGCAGCTGAGATTGATGACCATATTGGTTCATTTAATGATGTAGTTACAATATTATCTGAAAATAATATCAATTTAGAATATACCTATACAATTAACAATGCTAAAAATGGTGCATTTATATTTAAAGTAGGCCTTGCTGATTTTGAAAAAGCGACAAAACTACTAAGTAAATCAAAAGTTAAATTATTAGAAAAGATATAAAAGGAGAGTTATTACTTCCTTTTATCTATAATTCTTACTGCTTTACCTGCACTTCTTTGAATTGAATTTGGTTGTACTAATTTAATTTCTGCATGTATATATAAATTATTTAAAATATCTTTTTGAATTTCCGCTTTTAACTTTTGTAATTCATTTACTGAATCAGACATCATATTATCAGTTAATTCAACATCTAGTTCTAATTTATCCAAATAACCTTTTTTATCTAAAATTATTTGATAATTTAAGGAAACACCTTCTATATTTGATAATACATGTTCTATTTGAGAAGGAAATATATTTACTCCACCTACAATAATCATATCATCACTACGCCCTACTACACTTTCCATTTTTACTGTAGTTCTACCACATCTACAGGGAGTAAAATCTAAAGAGGTAATATCTCCTGTTCTATATCTAATTATAGGAAGACCTTGTTTTGTTATTGTAGTTAAAACTAACTCTCCTCTTTCTCCTTCTTTTACAGGTTCTAAAGTATCTGGATCTAATATTTCTGGATAAAAATGGTCTTCATTTATATGTAACCTATCTGAATGCTTACACCCTCCTGCAACTCCAGGACCAATTATTTCAGATAATCCATATACTTCATAAAAAGGTATTCCCCAGATATCCTTTATTTCATCTTTTAGACCCTTTGAAGCAGGCTCTCCACCATAAAAACCACATTTTAATTGTAAATCTTTTTTTAGATTATAGCCCTCTTTTTTAGCAGTTTCTGCCATATGAAGTGCAAAAGATGGAGTAGTATTTAATACTGTAGCTTTGAAATCTTTCATTAAGAGAAGTTGTCTTGAAGTAAATCCAGTAGAACTGGGTATTACAGCTACTTTCATTCTTTGTGCAGCTTCATGAAAGCCAAGTCCTCCTGTAAAAAGACCATAGCCAATTGCATTATGCAAAATATCAGAAGAATTAACTCCACCCATATAAAATATACGAGCCATAACTTCAGACCAAATATTCATATCTTTTGCTGTATAACCTACAACTGTAGGTTTTCCAGTAGTTCCACTAGAACTATGTATTCTAACAATTTCATCCATATCAACTGCAAATAAGCCATAAGGATAATTATTTCTTAAGTCTTGTTTTTTTGTAAAAGGTAACTTTCTAATATCATCTAATGATTCAATATCTTTTGGATTTATTCCTAAGTCATCAAACTTTTCTTTATAGAAAGGAACTAAAGAATATACACGTTTAACAGTCTCTTGTATATTTTCTAACTGTACTCTTTGCATCCTTTTTCTTGTATATGATTCTGCTTTACAATATATCATATTGGCCTCAATTATTTTATTATTATTCTAAATATTGTAACAAAAATTACCTTATAGCTTAAATTAATAAATTAATTTATTAATATTAGGAAAAAATTATCATTTGTAAAGGTTTTTTAAAAATAATTCAATTATAATTATTCTTCAATTAGAATAATTAGGAAAATAAAATGCTAACTCCAAAAGAAATAAGTTCATTATTTGAAGTGCAAGTAAATACTTTATATAACTGGCGTAAAACTAAACCAAAACTTTACAGTTATTTACAAAATGCAGACTATAATTCAAAAATTAATAACGAGATAAATGTATTATTGGAATATTTTTCAAAAACTATAAATAAAAACTTTCTTTTAAATGAAATTGATTTCTTGATTACTAGTGATTATGAGTTAATTACAATCGATGAAGTAAATGAATTTCAAGAGCATTTTATAAAAGCTAATTATAAATTATTGACAACAGAACATAAGCTTGTACTTGGTATCTACGATAAAATAAAAGAACTTAATATCGTTGAAAAATACTTGCTTTATAAGAAAATTTATAAAGTAAGACAAGTAGGAGATAAAAATAGAGCAACTTTTTTCAAAGAATTTTTACAAGAAGGAAATAAATAATGTCTAAATATTTAGAATCAACACCAAATGAAGAAGGATATTTTGGTAAATTTGGAGGTTCTTTTATACCACCAATGCTTGAACAACCTTTTGCAGATATAAGAAAAGCATATAAAGAGTTAAAAAACGACCCAAAATTTATTGAAGAATTAAAATATGTTAGAAAGCATTATCAAGGAAGACCTACTCCCATCTCTTTTGCTAAAAACTTAACAGAGCACTGTGGTGGAGCAAAAATCTACTTAAAAAGAGAAGATTTAAATCATACTGGTGCACACAAATTAAATCATTGTATGGCAGAAGTTATCTTAGCTAAGCATTTAGGAAAAACAAAAGTTATTGCAGAGACTGGTGCAGGTCAACATGGGGTTGCTTTAGCAACTGCAGCTGCTTATTTTGGATTAGAATGTGAAATTCATATGGGTGAAGTAGATATTGCAAAAGAACATCCAAATGTAGTTAGAATGAAAATCTTAGGTGCAAAAATTATACCAGCAACACATGGGCTTAAAACTTTAAAAGAAGCAGTTGATTCTGCCTTTGAATCTTATGTTCCTCAAGCTGATACTGCTATTTATTGTATCGGTTCAATTGTAGGCCCACATCCTTTTCCAATGATGGTAAGAGATTTTCAGAGTATTATTGGCTTTGAATCAAAAGAACAATTTTTTGAACATGAAGATAATTTACCTGATAATGTAGTTGCTTGTGTTGGTGGAGGTTCAAATGCAATGGGTATTTTTGCAGGATTTATTGATGATAAGGAAGTAAATCTTTATGGAGTTGAGCCTATGGGTAAAGGTGATACAATAGGAGAACACTCTGCAACATTAACATATGGAGAAGAAGGTGTAATGCATGGTTTTAATTCAATCATGTTAAAAGATGAAAATGGTGAGCCTGCACCTGTTTATTCTATAGGTTCAGGGATTGACTATCCATCAGTTGGTCCAGAACAAGCCCATTTAAAAGAAACAGGAAGAACAAAAGTTGGTCTTTGTAATGACGAAGAAGCTGTTGATGCATTTTATAAATTATCACAACTAGAAGGTATTATTCCAGCTTTAGAATCAGCACATGCAGTGGGATATGCGATGAAGTTAGCAAAAACCTTATCAAAAGACAAAACAATTTTAGTAAACTTAAGTGGTAGAGGTGATAAAGATATAGATTTTGTAGTTGAAAATCATCCTGTTCCAAACGCTAAATTTTAGAATAAAAGAGGCTTTTGCCTTTTTTATCTAAATTGACTAATTAAACTTTCTTCAATACTTTTTGCTTCATCATATTTATATATTAATTCTTGATATTTTAAATAATAGTCATTATATAAAAAAGAGTATTCATTATCATCTTTATATTTGTCATATTGGTCTTTATAACTATTTGATAAAGTACTAATAAAATTAAAAGAATTTACAGCTAACAAGACTTTATCTATCATATTTTGAGAAATTTTATCACTAGGTTTCTTATCATCTTCTTCAAATCTTCTGGTCATACTTTTATGTAATAAATCAGATAAAGAATTGTTTTTAGAATTAAAGAAAGTATTTTTATCTTCATACATATCAAACAAATAACTATACCCAAGTTCAAAAGGTTTTCCTAGTACAGTATTAAATAAAGCATTTGCTAAATATTTGTCTTCGGTAAAAAGAGTTGTAAGTCTTAAGTTTTTTGCCATATCTTTATCTTCTTGATTATCAAAAAGAGTTTCTATTTCTTCTAAACTTATTCCTTTGATGTTATTAAAGGTTAAATCTGAAGTTCTTACTTTCTCTTTATTCTCTTTTGTATTAAGTAAAGAGTCTAAAAATAGTTCTTTATTATTGTTTGTAAGATTTTGATTAAGCTGCGAAGACAATAATATTTCATTGATATTTGAAGTAATCATATAAAACCTTTTATTTATAATAGAAAAATAGTTCTTACAAAAGCTTTACTTTTTATTATTAATTACAATCATCTCTTTTTGATAAAAATTTTAATTCATCACACGAGAAGCCGGCTTTTTTCCGAGCATCGATATTCAATTCGTATTTTTTCTTTGTACTTCCAGGAAATATTTCTTCTATTATTTTTAAATAAGTCTCTTCTGGCTCAAGTTTTAGCTTCTCACATTCATACTTAAACCACCTATCTCCTTTTGTTACATGATCGATTTCTTCTTCTAGTATAGTATTCAAAGCATCTAATATCTTTGTATTGAATTCATCTGGATTTGAATTTAATTTATCCATGATTTTCGGATTTTGTTCTAAGCCATTTGCTTCTAAATATCTTGGGACAACAGCCATACGAGATAATAAATCTGGAGTTTTTTTCATTGCTTCAAAAAGACTTGTATGTACTTCTAAATCTCCATAAAAAGAATCTAATTCTTCTAAAAGTTTTTCAATCATTAAAAAATGTCTAATTTCATCTTCTGCAACTTCTAACCAGTCTTCGTAATACTTTCTTGGCATATTTTTAAATCGTAAAGCTGCATCCAATGCTAGGTCAATAGCTGAATACTCAATATGTGCAATAGTATGTAAAAGATTTATTTTACCTTCTCTTGTATTAACATATTTTCTTTGTTTTGCATTTTTAGGTAAAACAACCTTTAAAACGTTATTATATGAAGGTTCCATCATTTCATAAGGACTATAGTCATCTTCAAATGTTAGCTTTTCTTCGATAAAGTCATTATAAAATTTCTTAAAACTTTTAATTTTCTTTTTTGGATTAGATTCTAATATAATACATTCTAATAAATAATAATAATTCATAAACTTCCTTACAGCTCTAATAATATATACTAAGATAAATTTTATCAAAGTAAGGGTTAAAAAATAATGGGTATAAAAATCCAACCTATGGGTGATTATCAAACTAACTGTTACATCGTAACTGTTAAAGATAAAGACTTTATCATTGATCCAGGAGTGGGTGCCACTTCATGGGTAAAACAAAACGTAAAAAATCCAATAGCCATTTTAAATACACATGGTCACTTTGATCATGTATGGTCAAATAAAGAACTTAGTGAGTTATTAAACTTAAAAATATATACTCCAAAAGAAGATAATTTTATGCTTCAAAAGGATCCTTATGGCATGGGAATGACTCCTTCAAGAGCTGATGTATTAGTTGATTATGATGAAGAGATTGATTTTGATGGAATAAAAGTTAAATTTCACTTTTTCCCAGGGCATACGCCTGGTTGTTCTGCTATTGAGATTAATAATAATCTATTTTCTGGTGATTTTATATTTAATGGATCAATAGGAAGATGTGATTTCCCTTATTCAGATCCAAGTCTTATGATAAAAAGTATAGATAAAGTTTTATCGTGGGATAGAGATATTACAATTTATCCAGGTCATGGATCTTCTACTACATTAAATAAAGAGAGAAACTCTTTAGAAAACTGGAAAAATTACTTATAGGATAGTGAATGCAAAAACAGAATGAATTAAATACATATAACTTTCAAGCAATTATAGCCTTAAATGATCATCTTGTTGGTTTAAATAGACTAGATGATATTTTTAATTACATTGCGTCATATCTCAAAAAAGATTATTCAATAGATAAATTCAAAGCTACAATAAACAGTAATCAACTATATATCAGTTGCAGAAATGACAAGTCATTAAATACTAAAGAATTTGATATAAAACTTAACGAAAATGATGATTTAAAAATAACTATTTTATACGAAGATAGAGAAGAACAAGATATAAATAACTCTATAAGTTTAGTAAAAATGACTTTTAGTATTATTGCACAAACAATTTATAATAAATACCTAGAGTATAAACTAATCGAAATGACTTTAAAAGACTCGCTTACGGGTCTTTACAATAGACAATATGTAGATGAATATTTAAAAAGTAGTTTACCTTTATCTAATAGAGAAAACAAAAAAATTGGCTTTTTAAAAGTAGGAATAGATCATTTTAAAGCAGTTATCGATGAATTTGATTATACTACAGGGGATAAAGTTTTAAAAGAACTTGCAAAAAGTTTAGAACATACAGTAAGAGAGTCTGATATAGTAGCAAGAATTGAATCAGATGAATTTTTAATAATACTTCACAATATAATTAATGAAAATAATGCTATAATGATTGCAGATAAAATAATTAATAACTTTAAAAATGTTAAAGTTGTAGTTGATGAGAATACAAAACAAACTTTAATGAAAACTATTTGTACAGGAATCTCAATATACCCTGATGATGCAGACCGTATTGACGAGATTTTCAGATCATCTGACATAGCTTTGTATGAAGCTAGAAACAAGGGTAGAAGTCAATCTTTTAAATTTCAAAAAGATGTGGATACACTTGAATTATTTTAAGGTGCAAAATGAGAAATAATATTTTAGAATTAATCAAATCATCAGCAAATAACGAAAAAGACTTTAAATCATTAGAAAACATTTATAAGTTATATGATCAATTGCAATATTCTTCTAATATAAAACAAATGGGTGAAGATATATATCTTTGGTTACATACAAATTTTAATATTGATAATGTAACCTTCTCTTTATTTGATATTGAGAGAAACAATAGAGAAAATATTTTTGTTGAAGGAGAAGAGTTCTATTTAGATGATAATTTATCTTTCTTTTTTATTATAAATACTCACACAAACTTAAATGCTATAGTTTCTTTTAGTGCAACATCTCAAACACACCATGAAATATTAACAAAAGAGTATAGTATAATTGAAGCTGCATTTTTTCAAATATCCCCTATTATTCAAAATGGTATTATCAAAAAGAACTTTATTGAGTCATTATCTTTAGATTCTGTTACAAAAGTTTACAATAGACACTATTTAATCGAAAATTTAAATAAACAAATATCTTTATCAAAAAAAGAATATAAATCTATTTATTTTATTATGATTGGAGTGGATCACTTTAAAGCAGTAGTAGATGAGTTTGATCATGATGTTGGAGATCAAGTACTAGTTGAATTAGCAAAAGTTATTCATACTAACATCTCAGAGTTTGATATGGTTGCAAGACTAAGTGGAGATGAATTTCTAATTTCAATGTTAAGTACAAATAATGTAAATGATATTACAACAATTTCTAATAATATTATAAATGACTTTAGTAAAGTAAAAGTAAATGTTGATAATCAAGGTCACACATTACAAAAAACTATCTGTATTGGATTTGATGTTTACGAAACTTTTAATAGTGATGATTCAATTGATAAAACTATTAAAAATGCAGACATCGCCCTTTATGAAGCAAAGAATAAAGGTAGAAGCGAACTATTTAATTATGGAGACCTAAATGAAGAAGATACAATAGATTTATTTTAATCTACTGTATTTTTCTAGCTTTCATATAAACTCTTTTGGGTGCAGGATAACCTTCTATAGTCTTTGAACTATCTTCTGGATCTAAAAAATCTTCTAAACTTTGATCAAAAGACCATTTTGTTTTTCTTTGTTCTTCGTTTGTAGTGGTTGTTGTTGCAATCACTTCAATATTCTCAAACCCTGCCCTACTTAACCAATTTTTTAAAGCAGGAATTGTTGGAATAAAATATATATTTGGTATTTTTGAATATCTTTTATTTGGTGTTAAACATAATTCTTCTTCTCCATCAATCATAAAAGTATCTATTAAAATTTCACCTTTACTATTTAATCCACGAGCAAGTGATTTTAAAGTTCCAACAGGATCAGGTCTATGATATAAAACACCTAACATAAATATAAAATCAAATTTATGATTATAGTATTCTAGATGTTCAACTCCAAGCATTTCATATTCAATCTCTGACTTAACAAAGTGATTTATAAATTCAAATTGATGTAAAGTCAAAGCAGAAGGATCAAAACCAATTAATTTTTTTGGCTTATCTTCTAACATTCTAAACATATAATAACCATTGTTACAACCAATATCCGCAACAACTTTATTTTTTAAATTAAAATGTGGTCTTATTAGATTATATTTTATATTGCTTTGCCATTCACTATCTATTTCTAATCCAAATAAATTAAAAGGACCTTTTCTCCAAGGTATTAATTTTTTTGCAGTCTCTTCTAATAAATCAAATTCTTGTTGAGTTAAATTCTCTCTTTTCCCGATTGTAAACCAGTCACCATAGTCAATATGTAAATTATTTTTTTCTATTTCTGATACTTTTAATATCTGACTATACCATGGTTCTACATTTTTCCATGATCGACAATTTTCTTTTTTCTTTTTTAATTCTTCTAAATCCATATGCAATTATATTAACTATTTATTAAAAAATACTTTTAGATGATTACAATCAAAGAGTTAAGTAAAGTTTTTTGGTTATAATTACGAAAAATATGGGCTTTGTAATATTATTACACATAAACTCCACATAAAGTTCATATAAGCAATAGTATAATCACAAAATTAATTATACTTTTAAAGGATAAAAATTGAAAAAGATTCTTGATATCTTATTCTCCTTCAAGACAACACTTACTTTATTGGCTATTCTAGCTATTGGTGCTGGTGTAGCAACATTTATTGAAAATGATTTTGGTACATCTTCTGCTAGAGTTTTAATTTATAATAATATTTGGTACGAAACAGTTTTAGTTTTAACAACATTAAATATGGCTGGAATTATTTATAAATATAAAATGTGGAAACATAAAGCTAGATTTATTTTCCATACATCGTTTGTAGTAATCTTAATCGGTGCTGCAATGACTAGATATGTTGGATATGAAGGTATTATGCATATTAGAGAAGGTAAAACTGAAAATAGAATGATTTCATTAGAACCTTATTTGCAAGTTAAAATAAAACAAGAAAATGGTAGCTACTATAAAGAGTATCCTTTAGAATTAACTGCCTTAGGAAGCAATGACTTTACATACAAAATTAAATTTAATGGAAAAGAGTTAGTTGTAAAATTCAATAACTTTATGTATGCAAAAAAAGGTCAAAACAATATGAGTATTTTAAGTGTAGATGCAATACTTAATGGGCAAACCAAAACTGTCAAACTACCTGGAAAAAGAGGAATGAAAGGGATTTCTAAAATGGAAGACTTTGGAGATACTATCGTTACTTTAGAATATGGTTCAAAAGTATTATCTTTACCTTTTTCTATACACTTAAAAGATTTCCAACTTGATAGATATCCAGGAAGTATGGCTCCTTCTTCATATGCATCAGAAGTTACAGTAAACAATGAAGATGGTACAAAATATGATTATAGAATCTTCATGAATAGAACACTTCATCAAGGAAACTTCTTATTTTTCCAAAGTTCATATGATCAAGATGAAAAAGGTACAGTACTTTCAGTTAATAATGACCCAGGGAAGTGGCCTACGTATCTGGGATATTTTTTATTAACACTAGGTCTTGTTTTAAATTTATTTGATAAAAAATCAAGATTTTGGAAACTTACAAAATATGTTAATGCAAAAAATGCAGCCGGTCTAATTACTGCATGTATGTTAGCCTTTTCAACAAATAGTTTAGAAGCAGCAGAACCTAATACAACGGGATTAGATTTTAATGCAACAAAAAATGATACAACTGCTTACTTAAATAATTTTAAGGAAAAGTCAGTACTTACTGCTGATAAGTTTTCTAAACTAGTTGTACAAAGTAGTGGTGGAAGAATGAAACCATTAAATACGCTTAATAGAGAAATTGCTTATAAACTATCATCTAAAAGTTCAATGTTTGGAATGAATTCAGATCAAATTATTCTTGGAATGCTTACAAGACCAGAACTTTGGCGAAATGTAAAAATGATTAAAATTAAAACACCAAAATTAAAAAAGATTTTAGGTGTAGAAACATCAAGAAAATATATTGCATTCTCTGAAGTTTTCAAAGGCGGAAAATATGTGCTTAATGATGAAGCACAAAAAGCTTCAATGACTAAACCAAATGAACGAGGTACATTTGAAAGAGATATTATAGCACTTGATGAAAAATTAAATATTGCATACATGGTTTACAACGGTAACTTATTTAATTTATTCCCTCAAATAGGTGTTAATGATAATAACAAATGGTATACACCTCTTGATGCTATGAAATCATTTAAAGGAGAGAACCAAAAAGCTGTAGAATCTATGGTTAGAGGTTTTATAAACTCTGTTATAAATGAAAACTGGGAAGTATCAAATAAATTTTTAGATATGTTATCACAATATCAAGAAAAAGCAGGAGCACAAGTTATTCCTTCTAAGTCACAAATTGATAAAGAGATTGCTTTTAACAATTTAGATATTTTTCCTAAAATTACACTTGCATATATTATTTTAGGTTTTGTAATGTTAATTGTTGCATTTATTGTTGTTTTTAATCCTAAAATTAAACCAAGAAAAACTACATTTGTATTTTTTATTTTACTAGCAATTCTTTTTGCACTTCATACTTTTGGTATGGGGTTTAGATGGGTTGTTTCAGGACATGCGCCTTGGTCAGATACATATGAATCTCTTTTATATATTTCATGGTCAGCAATTTTTGCTGGGGTTATTTTCTTTAGAAAATCACTTCTTGCATTAAGTGCAGCTGTAATAGTAGCTGGTATTTTTATGTTTACAGCACACTTAACAGGTATTAACCCTCAAATTACAAACCTAGTGCCTGTACTAAAATCATACTGGTTAACAATTCATGTTTCAATTTTAACAGCTTCATATGGATTCTTTGGATTAGGTGCTATTTTAGGTTATATGTCATTAATAATGTATATATTTAGAAAAGGTAGACCTCATTTAGATGAAACAATTAAACATATTACTGCTATTAATGAAATTGCGTTAATTATTGGATTATCAGCGATTACTATTGGAAACTTCCTTGGTGGAGTTTGGGCAAATGAATCTTGGGGTAGATATTGGGGATGGGATCCAAAAGAGACTTGGGCTTATGTATCAATCGTATTATATGTATTAGTTGTACACTTAAGATTTGTTAAACCACTTAACAATCCATTTGTATTCTCAACAGCATCATTATTGACATTCTCTTCAATTTTAATGACATATTTTGGAGTAAACTTTTATCTATCAGGAATGCACTCGTACGCAACAGGGGATCCAGTTCCAGTTCCTATGTGGGTATACTATATAACAGCTGCTATCTTTGTAACAATAGGACTTGCATACAAAAATAGAAATCTAAAAGATGATGTTTGTCATACAAAATAACTTTTTTATAACTAAGCCAATTATGGTTTAGTTATAACAAACTAGTCATATTTGTAACTAAAATAAACAATATAAATAAAATTTTCTAACAATTTAATAATTTTTCAAACTATTTTTTATTATAATAATCTATAAAGGTTATATTTATATGAATCATGACAAGTTACACAATATTATTGCATTTACAAAAGATTTACATGTTCTATATATAGAAGACAATTTCGATGTAAGAGAACAGACTATAAAAATGCTTCAAATCTTTTTTACGTCTATAGTAGTTGCAAAAAATGGTTCAGAAGGATTAAATCTATTTAATTCAAACAATAAATATGAATCTACATCTTTTGATTTAATTATTACAGATATAGAAATGCCTGTAATTGATGGAATTTCCATGATAAATTCTATTAGAGATACAAATAAAGATATCCCAATTTTAATTTTTTCTGCACATAGTAATACTGATTACTTTCTAAAAACGATCAATGCAGGAATTGATGGATACATACTAAAACCCTATAATATTGAACAAATATCTAATTCTTTGATGAATATAATTGAGAAAAATAAACTTACTAACTCAAATGATCATATAATTCATTTAGAAGATGATTATATTTGGAATTTAAAAGATTCTTTATTATACAAAAATGAAGAAATCATAAAGCTAACAAAAAATGAGATAAAACTTTTTACTTTATTTATAACTTCGAAAGGTTCTTTAAAAACCTATGATGAGATAGAATCATATATTTTTAATGATTTTAGTTCAAATAATAAAAGAGTTAGAAACTTAGTTTCAAGACTAAAGATAAAACTAGATTATGAAATCTTTGAATCTATTTACTCTCATGGATATAAATTAAAATATAAAAACTTTTTATAATTCATAAATATTGAGACATTATTGAGACAATTTTTTGATATAATCTTAAAAATATAATCAAAAAGCTTATAATGAATAAACTGATAAATAATCTAATAATACTCTTAATTCTTTCATTTTCAGTTTTTGCAAATGATAATATAAACTTAACAATAGAAGAAAAAAAGTTTTTAAAAAATAACTCTCCATTAAGACTTCATAATGAGTTAAATTGGCCTCCATATAACTATTATCAAAATGATAAACCAAAGGGTTTCTCTATTGATTATTTAAATTTATTGGCAAAAAAAATAAATACTGATATAAAATTTATTACAGGTCCTTCGTGGGATGAGTTTATGCAGATGCTCCAAAATGACGAAATAGATGCCATTATTAATATTTCAAAAAATGAACAAAGAGCTAAAACAATTGCTTTTACATCAATTTTTCATACTGCTGCGAATGCAATTTATGTAAAGAACGGTGATGAACAACTGGATTCTTTAGAAAAATTAGAAGGCAAGACTATTGTTATGCCAAAAGGTTTTTTTGCACAAAAAGCAATTGCAAAGTACTATCCTAAAATAAATCAAATATTAGTAAAAGATTCCCTTGAAGCACTAAAGCTACTATCTTTAGGAAAGGCCGATGCAACTATTGGAAAAAAGAATGTAATTGACTATGTAATTACATTAAACAATATTTCAGGGGTTAGCCCGACAAATTATGTTGATGATAATAGAATGGTAAGTTTAATACGTATAGGTACTTCAAAAAAGAAAGCTATTCTTAGAGATATTTTAGAAAAAGCTCAAAAAAGTGTTACAGATGAAGAATTACTTTCTTTAAAAAGAAAATGGTTTGGAGCTAGAGAAATAAAAGAAGATCTTTTTAGTAATTTTTTAACTAAAAGAGAATCCAACTATATTTCAAAAAGAAAAATCATAAGAATGTGTAATATCAATGATTTAAAACCTATTTCATTTAAAGAAGATGAAAAATTAAAAGGTATTACTATTGATATATTAAAAAAAATCGAAAAGCTGATTAATATTCGATTTATTCCCATTAAAACAAAATCTTGGGAACAATCAAAAGAGTATTTAAGAACAAATAGATGTGATATTATTCCTACAGTAACAAACAGTAATGAATTAATCGATTATGCAAAGTTTACAAAACCTTATCTAAACTATAAATTAGCAATCATAACTCAGAAAAATAAACCTGTTGTATCAAGTTTAGATGATATTTTAGATAAAACAATGGCAAAAAAATATGATTCTCAATTAATTACTCTATTAAAATCTACAAATCCAGATTTAAATATTTTAAAAACGAAAAACGATAGAGAAACGATAGAAGCAGTTAGTACAGGAAAAGCATATTTTGCAGTAGAACCACTTCCTATAGCCTCTTATTATATGTCAAATTACGCACTAAAAAATCTTTATATTTCTAGATATACAAATATGTCCTATACTGTTAATATGGCTGTAAATAGTAATAACCCTATTCTTTTGAGTATTTTAGATAAAACATTAAGCCAAATTAATGAAAATGAACACAGAGAAATATTTAATAAATGGACTGCGGTATCATTTGAAACGACTTTTGATTATACATTTTTATGGGAAACAATATTTGTTATTTTAGTTATTATTGCAATTTTTTCCTATAGACAATATGTTTTAAATAAGCATAATAAAACATTACAACTAGCAAATGATGAAATTGAAGAAAAAACTATTGAGCTTGCAAAACAGAAAATATTATTTGAAAAATTATATGATAAATCATCGGATGGAGTTCTTTTAATACGAAATAATTTAATTACAAGCTGTAATGAGTCAACACATAATATTTTGAAATATTCAAAATCTGAAATACTTTATAAGCATTTATATGAAATATCGCCTTATAGACAACCAAATGGTGAAATATCAAAAGAAAAATCTGAAAATATGATAAGAGAAACTTTGCACAAAGGTGTTTCAAGTTCAGAATGGATTTTTGCAGATGCAAATAATCAAAGTATTTGGGTAGAGATAGTACTTACTTCTATTGAAATAGAAGGAAATAGAGTTATACATACTGTGATTAGAGATATATCAAATAGAAAAATTTTAGAGCAGAAACTTGAAGATTTAAATATTAATCTTGAAGAGAAAATCAAAAAAGAGATAATCAAAAATGAAAAAAATACAAAACAACTAATCCAACAATCAAGACTTGCTCAAATGGGAGAAATGATTTCAATGATTGCACATCAATGGAGACAACCCCTTGCTGCTATATCTGCTACTACTAATAATTTACTAATCAAAATGTTAATTGATAAAAAAGTGGATAAAGAGCTTATTGAAAATGAATTAAAATTAATTACAGATTATTCTCAACATTTATCTTCTACAATAGATGATTTTAGAAATTTCTTTAAAACAGAAAAAGAAAAAAATGAATTTGATTTAGAATTACTTATTTTAAAATCTATTAGTATAATTAAAACATCTATTGAATCAAATAATATTATTCTAAAAACACAATTTAACTCAAATTTGAAGGTTTTTTCATATTCTACAGAAATTCAACAAGTTATATTAAATATTCTTAAAAATGCAGAAGATATATTGATTGAAAAAGATTCAGATGACAAAAAAATAGAAATAACAACTTATAAAAAAGATGATACATCAGTATTAATTAAAATTCATGACAATGGAGGAGGAATCGAAAATAGCGTTATTGAAAAGATTTTTGACCCCTACTTCTCTACAAAAGATACTAAAGATGGAACAGGACTAGGATTATATATGAGTAGAATTATAATAAATGAACATTGTGAAGGAAATTTAAGAGTTGTAAATGAGTATGATGGAGCAACTTTCTTAATAGAGTTACCAACTAATAATATGGATAAAAAAAATGCCTAATAATTTAAAAGAATTAATCAATTATGGTCAAACATTAAATGTACTATTTATTGAAGACAATGAAGAAGTAAGAATCCAATTAGAAAAACTTTTGAAAAACTTTTTTTCAAATATTGATATGGAAGAAAATGGTTTAGATGGATATGAAAGATATATTGATTTTAAAAACAAAAATGATAGATCTTACGATTTAGTAATTACAGATTTGAGTATGCCAAAAATGGATGGTGTAGACTTATGTAAGCAAATAATGAAAGATAACCCTAATCAGCTTATTTTAGTAATCTCTGCACATACAGAATCTAAAAAACTGATAGAGCTTATAGATATTGGCATTTATAAATTTCTTCAAAAACCTGTAGATTATAATAATTTATTAAATAGTTTATCTTTGATAATTTCAAAAATAAAAAGAGAAAAATCTTATGTAAAACTTGAAACTGAAGTTAAAAATATCAAAGATCATAATGAAAAACTTAATGAATTAGTAATAACTGACAAATTGACCTCTATCTACAATAGACGTTTTATTGATAATATATTAAATCAAAGATTTTCTGATTTAGAAAGTAATTCAAATAAAGAACTATCAATAATTTTTATTGATATTGATGATTTTAAATTAATAAATGATTTTCATGGACATTTAATAGGAGATCAGATTTTAGTAGAATTCTCTCAAAAATTAAAATCTTTAATAAGAGCTAACGATATTTTAGGACGTTGGGGTGGAGAAGAGTTTATTATAATTTCAGATAGAACAAATCTTGAATCTGCAAAAAGTATTGCAGAAAAGTTAAGAAAAGGTATAGAAAATAGTACTTTTACTAAAGTAGATAAATTAACAGCAAGCTTTGGAATAGCCTCATATGAAGAAAAAGATTGTATACATAATCTAATCCAAAAAGCTGATTATAGTTTATATAAAGCAAAAGAAGAAGGTAAGAATAAAGTCTGTTTTATTGATAATTTAAATAAATTATAAATTCTGCACCATATTCTTTATTTTCAACAGTAATTTTACCTTTCATTTTATCTTCTATAATTGCTTTTGATAAATAAAGACCTATTCCTGTACCTTTATCTTTTTTAGTAGTAAAATATGGGTCAAAAATATTATTTATAATATTTTTAGGTATTCCTTCTGCATTATCATTTATAATTATTCTTATACCTTTTTCATCTTTTTTTATAAGCAAATTAATTAATGGTTTCTCAATACTATTCTCTTCTAAAGCATCTTTTGCATTAACTATTAAATTCATTAAAACTTGCGAAAATTCATTTTTATTTCCATGCAATTTTACTTTTTGTTCATCTTCAATATTAATTTCAATATTATTATGTTCTAACATAGGTCCAATAATTTTTAATATTGAGTCTATAGCATCAACTACAAAAAAGTCTTTCTTTTCATTATCTTTTTTATAAAAATCCTTAAAGTTATCAATAGTATTAGACATAAATTCTATATGATGAAGCGAAGTATCTAAAGAATCATTTAACATTTTATCATCAAGTTTTCCTTTATTTTGAAAAGCTTTTAAGTTTTGTAAAGTTAAAGAAAGTCTTGTTAAAGGATGTCTCCATTGATGAGCAATATTTCCAATCATATCCCCAAGCTCTGCTAGTTTTCCTTGATTTTGAAGAAGTCTATCTTTTTTAGCATTCTTTAAAGTTTCAATCCTTACTTTCTTATCTAAATTTGTTGCTAATTCATGTAATTTATCAGCTTGAGAAACTACAATCTCGTACATATGTTTTAAAGGACTAGAAAATATTATACTAAATATTATTGACATAAAAAAAGAAAATATTAAAATTGCAATAATCATTTTATTATTATTTTCTTCAACTTCTTTTAGTGATTTATCTGTCTCAACTAAAACCATATTAAACCTTTGATTTCCCAAAAGTAAGGGTTGTACATAAAGATTACTAGTTAAAACTCTACCTTTTAAATTGTCTTTTTGTATTTCATATACAATTTCATCTTCAAAATCATGATCTAATCTATGTTTAGTATGATATAAAGACCAATCATACTTTGGGTTCTTATGTTTTATATAATATCCTGCACTATCGGAGATATAAATATCATATAAAGTTGATTTCGTAATACTACTAAAAAGTTCTCGCATAAAAATATTTATAATTAAAATACCTTCAAATTCATTATTTATATATATTGGTGTTGCAACTCTCACAACGGATTTATTTGGTTGTTCAACTTTACCATGTTCTATATTTAAATCAATGGGAGAAAACCATACAGAGTTATGGTTTATTTGACTAGCATTTTTAAAATAGTATCTACTTGATTTATCCTGTAACCTAGAGGTTTTATAAGGTTCTTGAGATTTTTTTTCTCTTTCAAATCTAAGTTTTTCCATACCATTTTTATCTATATATCTCATTTGCATATACTCTTTATTTGCCTCCATAATTGTAAGAAATAATAAATCAATATAATAGTTGTAAGCTCCATTATCAACAAATCTTAAAAAATATTCATTTTTTGAAATTGCAAGAATAGCATCACCTCTTTTTTTAAAAAAGCTATCAAATTCTTTTTTCTTTTCATTACTTTGTAAAGTTACTTCTCTTTCAAACTTATGAAGTTTTAAATCATCAGATAAATAGATATGAATAACAGTAATTGAGGCAATTAACAATAGTGTAAATGTTATATACGATAAAAAAAGTTTAAATCCAAAGTTTTTATGTTCTTTAGATAATTTATCAACTTCAATCATATTTTTCTATCTTATAACCGATATTTCTAATATTTGTAATAAAATTATCTTCTAGTTTATTTCTAAGTTTTTTTATTTTTGTTCTTAAAGTGTTATCACAAACATCTTTTTCTTCCCAAACGTAATCTTTAATGATATCAGGACTAACGGCTATTCCTATATTTTTCACAAGAAGATATAGTAACTCTTTTTCTTGATTATTTAAAAGAACAGGTTCTTTTTTATAAAAAAGTTGCATACTACATAAATCGAAACAATAATTCTCATTGATTTTTATTCTTTCCATACAATCTTTATGTATTAGTTGATTGATTCTTAACTCTAATTCTTCAAACAAGAAAGGTTTTCTAACATAATCATTACATCCCGCTGCATAACCATCTTTTACATGGTCTAAATCATTCATAGCAGTTAAATATATTGCAGGAGTATCACAGCTTTTTCTTATCTCTTTTAAAGTCTCTATTCCATTTTTTATTGGTGTGTTAATATCTAATAAAAGAATATCATAGATTGATAAGACTGAATTATCCAATAATGATTGTCCATCATTGTAAAAATCCACTTTATGTCCATCTAATTCAAAATAATTTTTTACTTGTTCACAAATAAAATCATCATCTTCTAATAGCAAAATTTTCATATAATACTTTCATTTTTTTAATTACATGTAGGAACATGCTCAGAGTCATAAGCAAACTCTTGTAAAAATTCTAGCATTAATTTACTTTGCTTTTTAAATTCATCTCCTTTTAAATATACAATAACATTTTTGGTTGAATTGTCTTCTTCATGGAAATAAATTAACTCGCTAGCATTTTTTGAAAAGAACTCTTTCCATTCTCTTATTGAAGCAATATTACCTCCTCTACTTCCTTCTCCATGGCATGAAGAACAATTCTTTAAATAATAGTCTTGACCTTTCAAATTTTTAGTAGCGTATTCACCTCTAATTTTTTCAGCATTTAAGTTAAAACTTAAAGAAATCATAATTATTAAATATAAATTTATCTTATTAATTATTTTCATTTTATCATTCCTTTTTCTTTTAATTTATTATGTTTTTTAACTGCATCATCCATCCATTCCAACATTTGATCTAGTTGCCACATTCCATAAATAATCATGTGTTTTTTACCCCGCCTAGCAAGCTTTTCTTCTTCTGCACCCATAAAATAAATTGCTGGAGTCATTGATACAGTTAATCTTGGTGGACATTGTCCAGTATTGGCTACATCTGAATCTGCATCTAATGAATTATCTAAAATTACAGGAATAAAATGCTTTTTAATTTTATCTTTAAACTCTTTTTTACTAAATACTTCTTTCTTTAATTTTGGGCAATAAAAGCAGGTTCTAGATTCTAGAAACATAAATATTAATTTGTCATGATACTTTGCTAATTGCTTTGTTTCATCAAAATCAGACTGCCAATCTAAACCTTCTTGCCAAGAAAAATCTTCTGCAAAAAGCGATGAAATTAATACTAAAAAACTAAATATAATTCTTTTCATTATAGACTCCTAAATTTCGACTTTTTTTTATTCTAACAGATTGTAATTTAATTAAAATTGATTAAAATCAATCTTTAAAACTTAACTTATTCTTAAATATTAGTAATAAATATAAAAAATTAGTTTAGGCACTTTCAAAGCACTTTCATCTGATAGAATTCATAAATGGTTGGGTATTGTCCCAACAATACATAAAGGAGAAGAAGATGAAAAGCTCGATGTTTAGAATTGCTAAAATCGCTTTTATTACAGCAATGCTTTCAACTTTTGCTTTTGGTGCGGTTGAGCATTCAAAAGGAAAAACTGAAATGGCTGCTGTTGAAGGTGGTGATTCATGTATCAAGTGTCATAAAGGTATTGAGTCTATTAGAGACGAAAAATCTGACATGATGCAACAAATCGTTGCTATGGGTCAAGGTCTTGGCGATACTGCAGGTTGTGTAGTTTGTCATGGTGGTAACCCAGAAGATGGTACTGTTGCAGGAGCACACAAAGGTGCACCAAAAGCTCACGCTGGAGGTTTATCTGAATTTGTTAGAGATCCAGGTTCTATGTGGATTGCTGATAAAACATGTGGTATCTGTCACGCAGATACAGTAGAAAATACTATGAAGTCGTTAATGATGACAGAAGCTGGTAAAATCCAAGGTAATATGCATACTTGGGGAACATATAATACTAAAAAAGTACAATATGCTAACTATGATGTAAAAGATGAAGATGGGAAAACACCTGCTTGGGGGACTAAGGTATATAAAGATTATATGGTAAAAATGATCGATAAATATCCTGACCAATTCCCTACTGAGTTAAAACAACTTCCATTACCACCTAGTGGACCAGAAGATTTCGTTGGTAAATCAGAAGAAGAAATTGGTGCTATGGCATCTATTACTTACCAAAGATCTGATTGTCAAAGATGTCACATTGGTGTAAGAGGTAGAAAAGGTAGAGGTGACTGGAGAGGTATGGGATGTTCTGCATGTCATATGCCATATGGAAACGAAGGTATTTACGAAGGTGGAGATCCAACAATTGATAAAAAAGAACATGGTCATATGTTAGTTCACATGATGCAAGGTTCTAGAGAAGCAAAAGTTAAAACACCATCTGGTATGGAATTTAGCGGTATTCACCCTGAAACTTGTAACTCTTGTCATAATAGAGGAAAAAGAATCGGTGTATCTTACGTTGGTTTAATGGAACAACCTTATGGTTCACCACTTCAAGCTGGTGGTAAATCACAATCTAAACATCATGGTAAGAGATATAAACATATCAAAGAAGACTTACACTTTGAAGCTGGTATGACTTGTCAAGATTGTCACACATCTGTTGATATGCATGGTGATGGTACATTATTTGGTACTACATTAGGTCAAGTTGAAATTGAGTGTTCTGACTGTCACGGTACAAATGACAAATATCCATGGGAATTAAAAATTGGTTATGGTGAAAAATTTGGTATCGATACTCCTGAAGGTCCAAGAGGTATGACTAATGAGTTACCATACTTTATGACTCAAGGTACAGTATATGACAAGCAAGATGGATATTTACTATCAACTAGAGGGAACCCACTTGGTAACGTTGTTAAACATAAAGGTTCAAATAAAGTTACTGTTCACTTAGCATCTGGAAAAGATTTAGAAGTGCCTTTATTAAAATATAAAGCAGAGACTTCATCATGGAAATCTAAAAATGCTGATGTAGCTATGGGTAAAATTCAAGCACACATGGATAACCTAGAGTGTTATGCTTGTCACTCTGATTGGGCACCACAATGTTACGGATGTCACGTTAAAGTAGATTATACTCCTGGTAAATCTAAAATTGACTGGATAGCATCTGGATCAACTAACTTTAAAAATGGTGAAACATCTGAGTCTGTATTAGGTACTAAAGGTAAGAAATTATTTGGTAAACCAAGTGAAACTAGATCTTACTTAAGATGGGAAGACCCAATCTTAGGAATCAATGGTGAAGGTCTTGTTACTCCTGTTATTCCTGGTTGTCAAGTTACATTTACGGTAATTGGACCTGATGGTAAAACATTAATTCTTAACAAACAAGCTAGAGTTTCAGACAATGGTCAAACAGTTGCTGGTACAGATATGGCACCAGTACAACCTCACACATCTGGAAGAAAAGCTAGATCTTGTGAATCTTGTCACTCTAATCCTAAAGCTTTAGGTTATGGTATTAATGATGGACAATTTATCCAAAAACAAGGTGAAGATTTATACATGGATCTTCAAGATTTAAGAACTAAGAAATTTGTTCCAGCAAATAAAACTGTTCAAATGAAAGCAATTCCAGGTATGGATTACGATTGGTCACAAATTGTAACTAGAGATGGAAAACAACTTCAAACTGTTGGTTCTCACTGGCCTGATTCAAGACCTCTTGATCAAGATATGAGAGAAAACATGGAGAAAACTGGTTTATGTATGGGTTGTCATCAAAATATGAAAAATGACGAACTATGGGAAAAAGTAAACACAGATAAGAAATTGAATGTTACAGAACATATCAATAAAATGCATGAGTTGATTAATAAAGCTGCTAAATAGTAGTTTAATTATCTAACTTAGAAAAAAGGGGTTTAGGCCCCTTTTTTAATATCTAATTTTTTTTAATTATGTTATTATCCAGTCTAAATAATATAATTAAAAATAATTAATTAAAGGATACAAATGAATACAAAATTATTTTCAAAAATGACTCTTAGCTCTATAATTACGGCATCTATAATATTTACAGGATGTGGAGAAAAAACGGATGAAGCAAAAAAAATAGAAAGCCCTGCAATTATTAAATCTGAAAAAGTTGAAAAAATGAAAGATGAAAAACCGGCAGAACCTAAAAAAGAAGCTATGTCTGTATATACAAAATATGATTCTGTTGTACAAGATGTATTCAAAGATGTTGCAAAAATTGCTCCAGAGGGAAAGCAAATGATATTAGTTTTTGGAACAAATACTGATCCTTATTCTGATAGATTAAAAGCAGATATACAAAATACTCCTGATTTAGAAAAAAGATTAAAAGAAGATTTTAATTCTTATTATTTTAAAGCTCATGAAAACTTAAGACATAAACAATTTCATGAAGGTGAAATGATGGATGTTGATACAAAAACTATGATTGCTGTTTATAGTGTAACTGCAACTCCAACTATTATCTTTACAGACGATAATGGTAAAGCTGTTATTGTTGTACCTGGGTATATGCCTCCAAAGCAGTTTTTAGTAACTATGGACTTTATGGCAGAAGGTAAATGGAAAGGTAAAGATAGAAAAAATGGAGAAGTATATGAAGCTTTAAGAGACTTCTATATTGCAAAAGGTATAAACGTAAAGAAGAAGGCTGAATAATGAAAAAGATTTTATTAACTTTTTTATTTTTAATAAGCTCACTATTTAGTAGTGAACTATTTAAAACTGGAAACAAACTTGTAGCAGATGGAAAAGGGGTAATCTTTGTTTTTGAGAGTGCAACCTGCCCTTATTGTGATCTTCTAAAAAAAGATTTCAAAGAAAATAAAGAGATGAACGAATTAGCAAAGAATTTCAATATTTACTTAATTGATAGAGAAAAAGAACAAGACTATATTGTAGGGAAAACAAAGAAAAAAGAGACTACTACTACATTAAGAATGGCTTTTTCAACTAAAAATACCCCTACAATTACAATCTTTGACAAAAACTGGAATAGAATATTTCAACTACCAGGATATGCACACCCAGAACAAATGATTACTTTTATGAAATTTGTAAAAGGGTTACATGAAGGTAAGTATAAAACAGATCAATGGAAGAAATTCTTAAAAGATAATGGTGTTGAATAAATGAAAACTTTATTAAAAATTGCACTTCTTTTTACTATTACTACATCTATTTTTGCAGAAGTGGTATGGTTAAAAGAAGCAAAGACAAGAATGAGTTGGAAAGATGCTATGCAATATTGTAAAGATATGAATGCAATTTTACCATCAAAAAAAGTTTTTCAAGAAATTTGGTATAAAAACAATAAAGCATCTGATATAGATGGATTTGAAATGTCAGTATCATATTGGACAAGTGATGAAGTAAAAGGAAATGAAAAGTATGCTGCTTATCCTTTTTATTTTGGAGAAGGTCGAGATAGTTGGTATTATAAAGCGGATCACTATGGAGTAAGATGTATAAAAAAAGTTAAGTAGAGAATTAAATCTCTACTAGCTTCTTTTCATATTCTTCTGTTATTTCATCTAAACTGAGTTGAGTTTCTTCTAGTTTTTCAAATTTCTCTTCTACTTCTTTTTCATGTCTTATTACAATCTGAGATAATTCAATCACTTTACTATTATCTCCAATATTTGAAGCTTGTATTAATTCTGCTTGTTCCTTTTCAATTAAATCTTCAATTTCCATAATTGAATTTTCTAATTTTTCAACTTCTTTTTTTAAAGGGTTAGTTAATTTATTTCGCTCACTAATAAGTGCTGTTCTTAGTTTTTTATTCTCTTTTTTATTTATTTTAGGTTGTGCTTTTACTTTTTCTTCATTTATCTCTTCATCCCAACCAATTTTTTCAAGAAACTCATCATATTTTCCATCAAAGTACTCAGCTTTATCTTTTGCAAATACAATTAACCTATCACATACTTGCCTTAAGAGTTCTTCACTATGCGTTACTATAATACAAGAACCATCAAAATTCTTTATTGCATTAGTTAGAGCATCGATTGATTGCATATCTAAATGGTTTGTAGGCTCATCAAGAAATAATAAGTTTACATCTTTAGCTAAAATCTGTCCTAACATTACCCTACTCTTTTCACCACCTGAAAGTAATGAAATTTTCTTAGAAGCATCATCTCCACTAAACATCATAGAACCACAAATAGCTCTTACAGTAGCTTCTGGAAGTTTTGAATTAGATACATAAATTTCATCCATAATTGTATTATTTGGATTTAAATGTGCAATGTTTGTTTGCCCGAAATGTGCAAAAGATGTTGAACCATGAAGTTCTATATTTCCGGTAAGTTGTTTTAGTTCACCGGCTATTGTATTTAATAATGTAGATTTACCCTTTCCATTTTTTCCAATAATTCCTAAGGTTTCACCTTTTTTTAGAGTAAAAGAGATATCTTTAAAAAGTATATTATCGCTACTGTATCCAAAACTTATATTCTTTATATCTAACAAAACTTTTGCCGGAGTATCTTTAAAATTAAAACTGAACTCTAAAGTAGACTCATTTACAATTGATTCCATATCATCCATTTTTTCCAAAAGTTTAACTTTTGATTGTGCTTGTGCAGCAGTGGAAGCTCTAGCTTTATTTTTTGCTATAAATTCTTCAAGTTCTTTTCTTTTTCTATCTTGTGAAGCTTTTTGTTTTTCATAATGCTCATCATCCATACTTATTTGCTCATAGAACTTATAAGTATTTCCTTTTATCATAAATAGACTTTGTCTAATTATTCCTATAGTATGAGTTGTTATACTATCCATAAAATCCCTATCATGGGTAATAAGTATAACTTCCCCTTCAAAAGACTTTAAAAACTGTTTTAACCATCGTAAAGATAAAATATCTAAGTAGTTTGTAGGCTCATCTAATAAAAGTAAATTTGGTTCAGAAATTAATAATTTAGCAAGATTTATTCTAATTTGATAACCACCTGAAAAAGATAAAGGACTTTTATCTAAATCTTCTTGTGTAAAACCTAATCCAAAAAGCATCTTTTCAACTTTATATATGCTAAACTTATCATCTTCATTAAGAGCAAGAGCAGTTTCTTCTCTTAAGCTATCTTCTGTAAATTCAAGATGCTGTTTCAAAGCACCAATTTTATACCCTTTTGGAATAATAATCTCACCATCATCACTAGACTCTTCTCCGAGTATTAATTTAAATAGCGTTGATTTTCCAGTTCCATTTCTTCCTACTAAACCTACTCTATCCCCAGAACTTAATCTAAAGTCTAGATTAGAAAATAGTTTTTTAGAAGCAAAACTTTTTGAAATATTTGAAAGTTGTATCATAAGACTCTTTTTATATTTAATAAATTTTATTGAAGAGCGATTATATGATATTATGTGTTAGAAATTGGTTATTTTACTTTTTTATCTCCACCAATTTTTTGTTGGAGTATAATCCAATAAAGATATTACTTCACCCATAATAGGAAATCTAATATCTATATTATTCTTTTTTGCTAATGCACTAATCCTTTCAAAAGGTTCGTCCCAAGCATGTAAAGACAAGTCAAATGTACCATTATGAATTGGAAATAATACCTTTGCATTTAAATCTTTGTGGGCTTGTATACTATCTTCTGGCAGCATATGAATATCTCTCCATTTTCTATTATAAGCTCCAACTTCAAGAAAGGACATATCAAAAGGACCATGATTAAAGGCAATTTCTTTAAATCCTTCAAAATATCCACCATCTGCACCAAAATAAAACTTTCCTTTTGGTGCTTTGATTACCCAAGAAGACCATAAAGTTCTGTCTCTGTCTAATAATGTTCTACCTGAGAAGTGTTGAGCTGGAGTACAAATAAACTCTATAGAATCCTTCTTTTTACTATCCCACCAATCTAATTCAACAATATTACGCCTAAGAACCCCAAACTTCATAAGGTGTTGTCCAACTTCAAGAGTTGTATAAAAAGTTTCAACTTTATTCTTTAATTTTTTTATACTCTTTTTGTCTAGGTGATCATAATGGTCATGGGAAATTATTACTGATTTTATAAAAGGTAATTCATCAATTTCTATTGGGTTATCATGGAATCTTTTTGGCCCCATAAAAGAAAAAGGTGATGCCCTATTGGAAAATACTGGGTCGGTTAAGATAAATTCATTTTCTATTTTATATAATAATGTTGAGTGTCCAAATCTTACTACACTATAATCTTCCATATTTTCCAAATCAGTTTTTGTTAAAAAATTAACTGGTATTTGATATTTATGTTTTGGTTTAGCATTTTTTGACTTCTCTTTAATCATTGAAGCGATAATTGATAAACCTTCTTTAAATCTAACTTTATACTCTTTTTCAAGATTTTTATATCTTTTTTTCAATACATTCCTTTTATAGTTTGATAACTATCAAATTATATATAGAAAAAAAGGGCCTTTATAAATCAATAAAACCTCTAATTTTCTCTAAAGTCTCTTTATTAATATGAGCTATTAAAAATTTACCATTTTTTTCAGTTGTAATTAAATTTGCATTAGTTAGTTCTTTTAAATGATGAGATATAGTAGGTGCTCCAATTTTTAAACAAGATAATATTTCAGAAATAGAACATTCGCATTTTTGCTCAAAATCTATATCTTCTTGTTTTGCAATTTCCTTATATATTTCTAACCTATTCTCATTTGATAATGCTTTAAATATTTTTGCTAACTCTTTAGAATCCATTTCACTCTTTTAATTTGATAGTTGTCGAATTGTAATATAACTTATTTTATTTGTCAAGAAAAAACCCACCTTCAAAAGAAGATGGGTTTAAGAGGAAAGAAATAATTATTTTTAACTAGTCAAACTAAACTTTATTATTTCTTTTTTATTGCTTTCGCATTTGGTAAATCAGTAATTGTTCCGTCAAAAATTTCAGCAGCCATACCAACAGATTCATGCAGAGTTGGGTGCGCATGGATAGTCAATCCAATATCCTCTGCATCACAATCCATTTCTAGGGCTAAAGAAATTTCACCAAGAAGTTCACCTGAGTTATCTCCAACAATTGCACCACCAATTAATTGGTGTGTGTCTTTATCAAAAATAAGTTTTGTAAGCCCAGCTCCTGCAACATCAGAGGCAATTGCTCTTCCTGATGCAGACCAAGGGAAACTTGCTACTTCATAATTGATACCAGCTTCTTTAGCTTCTATCTCACTCATACCAGCTGTAGAAATTTCTGGGAAAGTATAAGCAATTCCTGGAATTTGTTTTGGTTCAAAGAATACTTTGTGTCCAGCAATAACTTCAGCAGCAACATGACCTTCATGTACAGCTTTATGTGCTAGCATTGGACCACCAATAATATCACCAATAGCAAAGATATGAGGAACATTAGTTCTTAGTTGATTATCAGTACTAATAAATCCCCATTCATCTACTTCAACACCAGCATTTTCTAATCCAATTTTTAAACCATTTGGAGTTCTTCCCATTGCAACAAGAACAGCATCATACATTTGAGGTTCAGCAGGTGCATTATCACCTTTAAACTCTACATAAATACCATCTTCTTTAGGGATAATTGCTTGAGTTTGAGTTTTAAACATAAAGTTAAATCTCTTCTCATTTGCTTTTGTATATACTTTTACAATATCTTTATCTGTTCCTGTCATTAGTTGAGGGCCACGTACTACTACATCAACTTTTGAACCAAGTTTCTCATAAACTGTACCCATTTCAAGTCCAATAATTCCACCACCCATTACAAGTAATCTTTTTGGAACTTCTTTTACTTCTAAAGCATTTGTAGAATCCCAAATTCTTGGATCTTCATGGGGAATAAATGACATTTTTGAACTCTGTGAACCAGCTGCAATAATACAATTATCAAAAGTAACTTTTGTTTGTTGACCTACTTTATCAGTATGTTCAACAATTACAGATTTATCATCAAGGAATGTTGCATTACCTTGAATAACTTTTACTTTTCTCATCTTAGCCATTGCACTTAAACCATCAGTAAGTTTCTTAACAACACCTGACTTATAAGCTGCAACACCCGCTAAATCAACTTCTGGCTTACCAAACTTTACACCTGCATGCTCTACATGTTCAGCTTCTTCAATTACTTTTGCAACATGAAGTAAAGCTTTTGAAGGGATACATCCTACATTTAAACAAACTCCACCTAAAGTTGGATGTCTTTCAACTAAAACAGTATCTAAACCTAAATCTGCACATCTAAATGCTGCAGAATATCCACCAGGTCCAGCTCCTATTACAAGAACTTGTCCTTTTACTTCATTAGCATTACTATTAACTTCAACATTTTGAGATGCAGGAGTTGAAATACTTGCAGCTGGTGCTGCTTTTACTTCTTCTTTTTTCTCTTCAGTTGATGCACCTTGAACTTCAACTCTAGCAATTAAATCACCAGAGTTTACTTTATCCCCAACTTTTACAAGTATCTCTTTAATAATACCTGCTTGGGTTGTAGGTACGTCCATAGAAGCTTTTTCAGTCTCTAATGTAATTAATCCATCTTCAACTTCAACTTCATCACCAACTTCAACCATAACTTCGATTAAATCTACGTCTTTATCTCCACCTAAGTCAGGAATAACGATATCTACTAGTGTACTCATCTTATAATCCTTATAGGCTTAATAATCTAATGTCGCTTAAAAGCTTAGATAATGTTGTTGTAAATCTTGCACCATCAGCACCATCAATAACTTTGTGGTCGTACGATAATGATAATGGTAACGTAAGTCTTGGAACAAAGTTTTCACCATCCCAAACTGGTTTCATTTCAGATTTAGATAATCCTAAAATTGCAACTTCAGGAGCATTGATAATTGGAGTAAAATAAGTTCCACCAATTCCACCTAAAGATGAAATAGTAAATGAGGCACCTTGCATATCTTGAGCTTTTAATTTACCATCTCTAGCTTTTTGTGAAATTTCAGCCATTTCAATAGCAATCTCTTTAAATCCTTTTTTATCTACATCTCTAATTACTGGCACAACTAATCCATTAGGAGTATCAACAGCAATTGCAATGTGGAAGTATTTCTTCATTACAATACTTTGACCATCAGGAGTTAATGATGCATTAAATTTAGGATGTAAAGCTAGAGCTTTTGCAACAGCTTTAACAACAAATACTAATGGAGATAATTTAAACCCATCAGCAATGGCATTTTGAGCTTTTCTAAAGCTTTCCATTTCAGTAATATCACACTCATCAAATTGTGTTACGTGAGGCATTGATACCCAGTTTCTATGTAAAGAAGGTCCAGAAATTTTTTGAATTCTTGTTAATTCTACAGTTTCAGTTTCACCAAATTGTGAGAAGTCAATCTCTTTTAATTCAGGGAAATTAAATCCTAATCCAGTTCCTGTTCCAGCAGCTGCAACTGCAGGTTTATTTAACTGTTCTTTTACATAAGCTTTAACATCATCTTTTAAAATTCTGTTTTTCTTACCAGTACCTTTAACAAAACCTAAATCAACACCAAATTCTCTAGCTAATTTTCTTACACTAGGACTTGCATATACTTTTTTAGATTTTTGTGTTAATACACTTGTAGCTTCTGGAGCAGAAGTTGCTGCTACTGCTTGAATAGTTGCAGGAGCTTTTTCTTCTTTCTTAGGTTCAACTGTTTTTGTAACTGAAGGAGTTGGAACTTTATTTTCCATTACTACTGTTTTAACCATTTTGGCAATTAAATCACCAGAGTTTACTTTTCCACCAACTTCAACAAGAATTTCTAAAATCTCACCAGCAAAAGGAGCAGGAACATCCATAGAAGCTTTTTCAGTTTCTAAAGTAATTAGTCCATCATCAAACTCAACTACATCACCAACAGAAACCATAATATCAATTAAATCTACATCAGTATCACTTCCTAAATCAGGAACATATACTTCTTCAACAACTGAACAAATAGTTTGTTCATTTACAAATTGACAAGAAATTTCTGCTCCTGAAGCTGAAATAGCTTGAAGTTCAGCTTCTGCATCTTTTAAGTTCATTGGTTCATTTGAAGCACTAGCTGCAGCAGGAGTTTCTACAGGTGTAGATACTTCTTGTGCAACAGGAGCTTCAACTGCTTTTGTTTCTTCAACAGCTACTTCATCTTGAACTTCAACTCTTGCAATTAAATCACCAGAGTTTACTTTTGCTCCAACTTCAACAAGAATTTCTTTTATAATTCCTGCATGAGTTGTTGGGACATCCATTGATGCTTTTTCAGTTTCTAATGTAATTAATCCATCTTCAACTTCAACTTCATCACCAACACTAACCATAATTTCAATTAAGTCAACGTCAGTATCTCCACCTAAATCAGGAATAAATATATCTTGAATTGTACTCATCCTATACTCCTTATGCTTTTAATGGATTGATTTTATTTGCATCAATATTGTATTTCTTCATTGCTTCTAATACAACTGAATTTTCAACTTTTCCAGCTTTAGCTAATTGAGCTAATGTTGTAAATACAACAAAATCAGAATCAACTTCAAAGAAAGATCTTAAGTTTGCTCTTGAATCAGATCTACCAAAACCATCAGTTCCTAATGCTTTAAATGAACCAGATACAAATGGAGATAATTGTTCAGAGTAAGACTTAATATAGTCAGTTGTAGAAACAATAATATTTTCTTCATCTTGACCAAGTACTTGATCAATATAAGGTACTTTATCTTCTGCTTCTACATTTAATAAGTTATATCTCTCTACATCTTGAGCTTCTCTTGTTAATTCATTATATGAAGTAACAGAATAAACTTCAGAAGCAATTCCATATTCAGAAGCTAGAACTTCTGAAGCAACTCTAACTTGCTCTAAAATTGAACCAGAACCTAATAATTTAACTTTATAGTCATTTTTAGCTTCCACATCTTTTAATTTATAGATACCTTTTAAAATTCCATCAACTGCACCTTCTGGCATAGCAGGTTGTTTGTAGTTTTCATTTAATGTAGTTAAATAATAGAATACATCTTCTTGTTTTTCACCATACATTCTATTAATACCATCTTGAACAATAACTGCAACTTCATAACCATATGTAGGATCATAAGTAACACAATTAGGAATTGTATTTGCAATAACATGAGAATGTCCATCTTCATGTTGTAATCCTTCACCATTAAGCGTTGTTCTACCAGATGTACCACCAACTAAGAAACCTCTAGCCATTTGGTCACCTGCTGCCCAACAGATATCACCTGTTCTTTGGAATCCAAACATTGAATAGAAAATATAGAATGGAATCATTGGACAATCATTTACAGAGTATGAAGTAGCTGCTGCAACCCAAGAACCCATTGCTCCAAGTTCATTAATACCTTCTTGAAGTACTTGACCTTTTTTATCTTCTTTATAGTATGCTACTTGATCTTTATCTTGTGGAATATATTTTTGACCTTCAGAAGAATAAATACCTAATTGTCTAAACATACCTTCCATACCAAATGTTCTTGCTTCATCAGGAACAATTGGAACAATATTTTTACCAATTTTTTTATCTTTTACTAAAATATTTAAAACTCTAACAAATGCCATTGTTGTAGAAATTTCTCTATCTCCAGAACCTTTTAATACACCATCAAATTTTTCTAATGCAGGAATTTCTAAAGGAGTTGAGAATTTTTGTCTTCTTTGTGGAACAGAACCACCTAGTTCTGCACGTCTAGCTTTCATATATTGCATTTCTTCTGAATCATCAGCTGGTCTGTAGTATTTTAAGTTATCAACATCTTCGTCAGAAACTGGAATATCAAATCTATCTCTAAATTGTCTTAATACAGTAGTATCAACTTTTTTAACACCGTGAGCAATATTTTTACCCTCTGCTGCTTCACCCATTCCGTAACCTTTAACAGTTTTAGCTAAAATTACAGTTGGTTTACCTTTTGTATCTTGTGCTTTTTTATATGCAGCATAAACTTTAACAGGATCATGTCCACCTCTGTTTAATCTCCAGATTTCATCATCACTCATATTTTCTACAAGTTTTGCAGTTTCAGGGTATTTGTTAAAGAAATGTTCTCTTGTGTAAGCTCCACCTTTTTGTTTGAAGTTTTGGTACTCACCATCAACAGTCTCTTCCATTAATTGTTGTAATTTACCAGATTTATCTTTCTTAAGTAAAGCATCCCAATGTCTACCCCATACAACTTTAACAACTTTCCATCCATTTCCTCTAAAGTTACCTTCAAGTTCTTGAATGATTTTACCATTTCCTCTTACTGGACCATCAAGTCTTTGTAAGTTACAGTTAATAACAAATACTAAATTGTCTAACCCTTCTCTACCTGCAAGCCCAATTGCACCTAAAGATTCTGGTTCATCACATTCACCATCACCCATATAACAATATACTTTTTGTCCACTACAGTCTTTAATACCTCTGTCAGTTAAGTATTTTAAGAATCTAGCTTGATAAATAGCTTGAATTGGTCCAAGACCCATTGATACTGTTGGAAATTGCCAATAATTTGGCATAAGTTTTGGATGAGGATAAGATGATAGACCATCAGCAAATGCTTCTTGTCTAAAGTTATCCATTTGATCTTCAGAAAGTCTTCCTTCTACAAACGATCTTGCGTATATACCTGGAGCAATATGTCCTTGATAAAATACTAAGTCTCCACCATCTTTATCATTTGGCGCTTTGAAAAAGTGGTTAAATGCTACATCATATAGAGTAGCAGATGATTGGAATGATGCAATATGCCCACCAAGCTCTAAATCTTTCTTAGATGCTCTTAAAACCATAGTTTGTGCATTCCATCTAATAATTGATCTTATTTTTCTTTCTAAATCATGATTAGCTGGCATCTTTGGTTCTTGGTCAACTGGGATTGTGTTAAGATATGCAGTGTTAGCACTGTGTGGGATGTGTGCTCCATTTCTTCTTGCATTATCAATTAGCTTTTCTAATAGAAAATGAGCTCGTTGGGGCCCTTCTTCCTCTAAAACAGCGTCTAGAGCATCAATCCATTCAAGAGTTTCTTCTGGATTAATATCGTTTAAGTTTATTTCTGACATTTATACTTCCTTCTAAAGATTTTGATTATTTTCACTAATTATTTTTCACAAAATGACTGAACATATGTTCATTATGTAAAATTTATGTAGCTATTCGTACCACAAAGTCGAATTGTGAGCATATGATACTTTATTTTACTTAAATTATTTTTTTTTCAAATTATTAATTTTTTTTCTTAAGTTTTATCACATATAAATGAAATTATAATGAAAAAAAGAGGGCTTTCAAATATTATTTTTTTTACTTGAAATCTCACACATTATAATTTTTTTAAATAATGTTATTAAGGAATTATACTATTGATAGACAAAAAAAGCAAGTTTAGAGTTATAATTACAGAACAAAAAAGTGCTAAAGAAAATATGGCTATAGATGATGCCCTATTATCATCATATAAAAATGAAGATTTAGCAATTTTAAGATTATATACTTGGAACAAAGATTCACTTACAATTGGTGTATCTCAGAACTTTTCTAATTATGCTTTTATTGAAAAACCAGATGAAATTGGAGCAAAAAGGATAACAGGTGGTGGTATTCTTTTTCATGGTCATGACTTGTCATATTCTTTAGTTATTCCAACAGAATTTTTAAAAGATTATAATATAAAAAAATCTTATGAAACTATATGTTCATTTATACTTAAATTTTATGGAAAACTAGGTCTAAATGTTTGTTATGCGAAAGATAATGAAAATATTCAATTATCAAAAAGTGAGTATTGTCAAGTAGGATTTGAAGCCTATGATATATTAGTAAATGGTAAAAAAATTGGTGGAAATGCACAAAGAAGAACAAAAAAGGCAATTTTTCAACACGGTTCTATACCAATTTTTAAAACAAAAGATGATGAAAAATTTGGAAATTCATTAGAAGATGTAAATATAAATACAACTTTTGAAGAAGCAATAAAATTATTAATTGCTTCATTTGAAGACTCATTCAATGTAGAAATTGAGTATTCAAATCTTACAAAAGAGGAAGAAGAAAAAAAAGTGTTATTATTAAAGGATAAATATGACTATGCCAGCAAGTAAAAAAATAGATTTTAAAAAACCAGAGTGGTTAAGAAAGAAACTTACTCCAACAGCTCAAAAAGAAATGGAAGGATTATTAAAAGATGTTGGTGGATTACACACAATCTGTCAAGAAGCAAAATGTCCAAATATTTCAGAGTGTTATTCAAATAAAAATGCAACTTTTTTAATTTTAGGGAATATCTGTACAAGAAGATGTAGTTACTGTAATGTACTTACAGGTAAGCCAACTGAAGTAGATTTAGATGAAATTCAAAAAGTTACAACTTCTGTATTAAGCCTTGGATTAAAATTTGTTGTAATTACAAGTCCTGCTAGGGATGATTTAGAAGATGGTGGAGCAAGTCAATTTTATAGAGTAACAAAAGATATTTTGGAAAAATCGCCAGGAACACAAGTTGAAATACTAATTCCTGATTTTAAAGCAAAAGAAGAATCACTACAAACTGTTGTTGATTCAGGGGCAGTTATTATTGGACACAATGTTGAAACTGTTCCAAGGTTTTATAATATTAGAAAAAATGCATCATATGAACGTTCTATTGAAGTATTAAAAAGATTAAAAGAACTTGGTGGAGATAAAATTAAAACAAAATCTGCTTTAATGGTAGGACTTGGTGAAACTGAAGAAGAAATGGTAGAAGTATTCAAAGATTTAATCGCTGTAGGATGTAAATTTTTAAGTATTGGTCAATATTTAGCACCATCTGGTGATTATGAAAAAGTAAAAGAATTTGTTCATCCAGATCAATTTAAAAGATATAAACAAATAGCTCTTGATTTAGGTTTTGAATTTGTACACTCTACACCTTATGCAAGAAGCTCATATATGGCACATGAATATTTAGCAAAAGGGGAAGGAAGTCTTTAAGACTTCTTTTCTTTTAAATTAATTATGGCTATTAACTAATTTAAAGATTTCTTGTCCGTACTTATGTAAGACTTCATCTTCTAATCTTACAGATAATCCAGATATTCCTACCGTACCAACAAATTGATTTTTCTTATTAAAATAAGGAACTGCAACAGACTTTAATCCAAACTCATGTTCTTCACTTCCTATTGCATATCCTCTTTCTTTTATTAAATCAATTTCTTTTTGAAGTTTACCAACACTAGTTATTGTATTTGAAGTAAATTTAGTTAATTCAAGGTTATCTATATCTATTTCATTTGAAAAAGCAATTAAAACTTTACCAAAACCACTTGAATGCAAAGGAGAATGCAATCCAATAGAATTTCTTGTTTTTAATACTCTTTTTGATTTGTCAATCTGATTTAAATATAAAGTAGAACTATTATCTAGTATACCTATATATGCACACTCATTTGTTAAATAAAAAACTTCATCAAGTAAGGCACTAGTTTTTTCTATAATTTTATCTCTATCATCTTTATTTACAATTTTTCTTACAATATCACTTAATACTATTTCTTTTGTATTATCTTTATATTCAATAAAATCTTCGCTCATTAAAGTTGTAACTAATCTTGACATTGTACTTTTATCTATTCCTAGTTTTTGACATAATATATTTGCAGTAATAGGTTTATTTGTTCCCATAACTTCTTTTAGAACTTGAAGACCTTTAGTAAAAGATTTATTTTGACTCTGCATTTGCACTTGTTTTGACTCTTTTTAATATGTATTTTTCGTATTCTAGCATCTTTTTAATAAAGAAATTTAAAAAAATCATGTTAACTTTTGTAACAAAAGTAGTTATTGGTATATATTTTAAAAAGAATTTTTAAAAAAATTCTTTTAGATTCTAAGAATATTCAGACATTTTTTCTCACAATGTAAAACTGACATATACTCACTTCTATAAAGCCCAAAAATAAGGGAAGCCTAGGCTTTATAAAATAAATCTTAAAAATAAAATTAGTTTTAAAATTTATATTTCAACTTATTTGATGTATGGATTAATTCCCTTGTCGAAAATAAATAGTTATTTTTATTGAGTTAAAAAACTTGATAAATTTAAATAAATTAATAAATAAAATAAAAAGGTATTATCATGAATTCATCTTTCGTAGATTTATCAAAATTGACAGCAAACGATGATTTAAAACCAGTACTTGGTGGTTTATGGCCAGGAATCCAAATTTACTACCCACCAATCAAGTTTAATCCACTTGATGGAACTTATGAAACTATGGAGCAAGCTAAGTATAGATTACAAAAACATGCTTACAAAACAAAAGCTCATACAGTTTTATTTGACCTTGAAGATGGTTGTAGAATGAAAGACATGTCTAGAAAACTTTTAATTGAAGAATTACCAAAGTTTCCAGAAAGAGATTTTCAAATTGCGATTAGAATAAATCCATTCAGAACTGAAGAATATGAAGAAGATTTAAAAATGTTAAAACAAATACATATGCATGTTGATGCAATTGTTTTAGCAAAAGCTGGTGAAGTTTATGGTGATGCGGAGATTAGAGACTTGTCTTCATGGTTAGTATCAATTGGAAGTAATTTACAAATTCAACCAATTATTGAACACCCAAAATCACTTAAAATTGCAGATCAACTAATGAGTCATTCAACAGTACAACACGTTGTATTTGGTATCCATGATTTTTCTAAAGCGATGGCGTATAAAATTACTCCTGAGGGATGGATTGATGAGTTAGAAACATTCTTTAACATTCTTACTATGGAAGCTAGAATCCAAGGTAAAGGAGTTATTGGTGGAGTTGAAGTTTTATTAACACCAAATTCTCTTCCAGATTCTTGTGTTGAGAAAAAAGATATTAGAAGATGGTTAGATTTACATGGTGATGATGCATCAAGACATGTTTACGCTCATGCACAAAGAGAAACAGCAATGGGATTAACAGGTAAGCAAGTTATTACTCCAAATCATATTAATGTTTGTAAAGTTGCATTTACGCCATCTCCAAAAGAGTTACAAAGAGATATTAGTATTCTTAAAGAAGCTATCAAAACTGATGCTTTATTAAGTGGTGCAATTAGATATGAAGGTGAAATGTTAGACCCACCAATGTTTGGTAAGTCTTTACAAAATATTTTAAGAGGATATGCACTTAATAGTTTATCTAAAGATGATTATGAATTTGCACTAAAAGTATTAAATAGAATGCCGTTACATACATTTAAAGAAAACTGGCCTTACGGTCAAATCTAATAAAGGGAGTTTAGATAATGAATTCACAAGTAAAAATTGAAGTACCTGAATTTTTAAATATCGGTGTTGCTTGTACATCAGCGCATGTTGGTACAGGTAAAGAAGACAACACTGCTATGATTATTGAAGATGATAAACTTGGTACTGATGAAATTACATATAAAGATCTAGCTAGTAAATCAGATCAAATGTGTAACTTCCTTACTAGTATTGGTATTAAACCAAGAGATAGAGTTCTAGTATGTCTTAAAAACTCACTAGCTTATCCTATATCTTTTTTTGGTGCAATAAAAGCAGGAATAACAGCAGTACCTACTTCAACCCTACTTTCAGGATCTGAAGTTAAGTATTTAGCTGAAGATTCACAAGCAAGTGCAATTGTATTATCAGTTTCTATGTATGAGAACTTAGTTCCATATTTAGAAAACATTGATAACTTAAAAACAATTATTGTTGCTGCAACAGATAATATTGATAATTTAAAAAAGCCAAAAGATATTAATGTTTATTGTTTAAATGATATTTTAACTAATACAGATGCGACACCTAATCATTATAATTCAAAAGCTGGAGAACCTGCATATTTAGTATATACTTCAGGAACAACTGGTTATCCAAAGGGTGTTTTACACTCACATAGATCTTTAGTTGGTAGAACTCCTGCAACTGAATACTGGTTTGATTTTAAAGAGAATGATAGAATCATGCATTCTGGTAAATTTAACTGGACTTATGTATTAGGTTCAGCATTAATGGATCCATTGTTTAATGGTCATACAGTTATTGCTTATGAAGGTTCTAATGATGCTGGAACGTGGATTGATTTAATCAAAAAACATAACTGTACAATCTTTATTGGTGTTCCAACAATTTATAGACAAATTATCCAGAAAACAGACTTCACAATTGAAGATTGTCCAAGTCTAAGATACTGTATGTCTGCTGGGGAACATTTATCTGATGAAATGTTAGGATTGTGGAGAGAGAAGTTTAATCAAGATATTTATGAAGCAATCGGTATGTCTGAATGTTCATACTATATTTCTCACTCAAAAAATAATCCAATTAGACCTGGTTCTGCTGGATTTGTTCAACCTGGTCACACTGTAAAACTTTTAGATCCTGATACTTTAGAAGAAGTAGGATTAGAAGAAGAAGGTATGATTTGTATTGGTATGGATGATCCAGGATTATTTTTAGAATACTGGCAGTTAGATGAAGAAACAGCTAAAGCTAAGCATGATGGTTATTTCTTTACTGGTGATTATGCAAAAAGAGATAAAGATGGATATATTTGGTTCATTGGTAGAAAAGATGACATCATTAATACATTTGGATTTAGAGTATCTCCACATGAAATAGAAAGAGTTGTAAAAACTCATAATGATGTTGCTGATTGTGTTGCATTTGGATTAGATTTAGAGAAAGATAAAACAATAGTTGCAATTGCAGTTATTGGACATGAAGAACTAAGTGAAGAAAGAAAAGAAGAAATTCTTAAATTCTCACAAGATAATTTAGCTAAGTACAAAGCTCCAAAAACAATTTTTGGATTAGCTGATTATCCTAGAACTAAAAATGGAAAAGTTCTAAGAAAACAATTAGTTAAACAATTACATGAACAGTATCATTCAATTGAAACTGGTGAAGAGATTGTTGAGTATAAAGCTAGAAGATCTATGATGTTAGTACCTTCATATAATAAACACAATGTAGAAAAAGCAAAAACTGCTTTAGCTGATAGTATCATTTTTGATTTAGAAGCAATTCTACAAGAACAAAGAGAAGTTGGAAGAGATACTTTAAAAGAAGTATATTCTGAAAAAGGCTCACAGTTTGGTGTTTCTGAAAGAGTATTAAGAATCAACAATCTTGGAAGTGAAGATATTAAAAAAGATTTAGAACTTGCAGCTGATATCGAATTTGATGCATTACTATTCTCTAAAATTGAAACAAAAGAAGATGTTTTAGAAGCAGCTAAATTAATAGAAGAAGTAAATCCGAATTTATCTCTTATGATAATGATTGAAACACCATTATCTGTATTAAATATCCAAGAGATTTGTTCAGCTTCAACAAAACTAGAAGTTGTTGTAGTAGGTTCAAACAAGCTTGCAAATAGACTTGAAATTGATATTAAAAAAGGTGCACAAGCGATGATTACATATTTATCGCAAATAACATTAGCAGCAAAAGCTTATGGCAAAACTGTTATTGATGGACCTCACTTTGATGTTAGAGATGAATTTGCGTGTGAAGCTTCAAGTAAAGTGGCATTTAATTTAGGATTTGATGGTAAATGTCTTATCCATCCAGTTCAAATTGAATATATCAATGATATCTTTACTCCAAAACAAGCGGAAATAGAAGATTATGAAAAGATGATTGATTCTTATGAAGAAGCTAAAAAAGATGGAAAAGAAGTAATCCTTCATAATGATAAACTTGTTGATGGTATTAAAATTAAATGGGCTAAAAAAATGATTACACTATATGAAACATATAAATCATTAGGTCAAAACCTATTTAATAAATAAGGAGTATTGATGTCTAAAATAAATATGGGAAACTTTTTCGAAGATTTTTCAATCGGTCAAAAAATTGTTCATCCACTTCCTAGAACAATAAGTGAAGGAGATGTATCTTTATACATCGCTTTCACTGGTTCTAGATTCGCCCTACACTCTTCTGACGTGGTTGCCAAAGAGATGGGATATAAGAACAGACCTATTGATGATACTTTAATGTTTCACCTAACATTTGGAAAATCTGTACAAGATATTTCTTTAAATGCTATTGCTAATTTAGGTTATGCAGAGATTGCATTCCCTTTCCCAGTTTTTATTGGGGATACAGTTTCAATGACTTCAACAGTTATTGGACTTAAAGAGAACTCAAATGGTAAGAGTGGAGTTGTATATGTTCACTCTATTGGTGTAAACCAAAATGGTGATGAAGTATTAAATTTCAAAAGATGGGTTATGGTTCATAAAAAAGATAAAGAGACTTTATCTGGAATTAAAGAAATTCCAACTTTTGAAGAATCAACTCCAATTTTAGAAGAAATTAACATCCCAAAAATAAAAACTGTTGATACAGATGCTACTGGTGGAAAGTATTTCTTCGAAGATTATGAAAAAGGTGAAAGATTAAATCACCCAGAAGGTATTACAATTGATAACAGTGATCATACACTAGCGACAAAGTTATACCAAAATAATGCAAAAGTACATTTCAATGACCATATGATGAAATCAACTCCAATGGGTGAAAGACTTATGTATGGTGGAATTGTAATCTCTATGGCAAGAGCTATTTCTTTTAATGGATTACAAAATGCTCAATGGATGTATGCTATTAATAGTGGAGCTCATGCAAATCCGACATATGCAGGAGATACAATCTATGCATACACTGAGGTTTTAGAGACTATTGATCATTCTAGAGATGATATTGGATTATTAAGATTAAGAACTATTGCAGTTAAAAATCAAAAATCTTTAGAGATTGATAATCCAAAAAGCGAAGATGGTAAGTACTTAAAGAATGTAGTACTTGATTTAGATTACACTGTTGTTATTCCAAAAAGAAAAACAGCAAAATAAAAAATAAATTAAAACTAATAAAAGGAAAATATTATGACACACCCTAATGAAGCACTATTTGAATCTGGAAAATCATTACCGATTATTCCAACTTGTGAGCACTTTGCAGGAAGCGAGAAACTAATTTTAAAAGGTTTCGAAATGCAAAAGAAACTAGGACCTGTATTTGATATTACTTGTGACTGTGAAGATGGTGCAGAAACTGGTAAAGAAGTTGAACATGCCCAAATGATAGTAAGAGTTGTAAATTCTGATGCAAATCCATATTCTATGGCTGGTACAAGAATTCATGATGCGGCACATCCAGATTGGAGACAAGATGTTGATATTTTAGTTCCTGGTGCTGGTGAAAAATTAGCATATATTACATTACCAAAATCAACTTCTTATGAAGATGCAAAAATGCAAATTGAGTATATTCAAGAAGTAGCTAAAAAATCTGGAATTACGAGAGAGATTCCAATTCATATTTTAATTGAAACACATGGAGCATTAAAAGATGTAGAAAAAACTGCAACTTTACCATGGTTACAAGTATTAGACTTTGGATTAATGGACTTTGTTTCAGGTTACCAAGGTGCAATTCCAGCATCTAATATGAGAAGCCCAGGTCAATTTGAGCATAGATTAATTGGAGCAGCAAAAGCAAAAGTTTGTCAAGCAGCAATCCAAAATCACGTAATTCCTTGTCATAACGTAACATTAGACCTTAAAAACCCATACCAAACTTATAAAGATGCTGAAAGAGCAAGAAATGAATTTGGATTTATGAGAATGTGGTCAATTTACCCAACACAAGTACAAGCAATTGTTGATGCTATGAAACCAGATTTTACAGAGTTAGAAGCAGCACAAAATATTTTATTATTAGCACAAGATGCTGAGTGGGGACCAATCCAGTATGATGGTGAGTTACACGATAGAGCAACTTATAGATATTTCTGGGAATTAGTTCAAAGAGCACACTTTTCTGGAGCTAAATTATTAGATGATGTTAATACAAGATTTTTCTCTTAATACTATAAATTAAGTTAAAAAATTTAATTAAAATTTTAGATAAGAAGGTATTCTTTCTTATCTAAAAAAACTTAAGAAGGACAAATAATGAAAAAGCAACTAGTCTCGGTCGCCAAGTTTAGTGAGAAGAGTTTATACTCCAGGTAGATTTTTTAGACAAAACTCAACTACCCTATAAACTTCAAGTAAAAAATTCTCACTTAAATAAATAATCATACAAAACAAAAAAGCATTGTCAAACAATTAATTAAAAAATTAAAGGCATAAAAAATGAATAAACATAATATAAATTTAGAAGAACTAAGAGATTATTTAGGTTTTGGTGTTGCAGGTAACTTTGCAAACCACTTAGGTGAAGCAGGTGAAGCGGACGAATTCTCTGTAATTGAAACAAAAGAAAAAGATGCTCCAAAAGGAATGTTTCCTTTTTATATACCAGGTCATGACTCATTCTTAGGAACATTTCCTATTTGTGATGAGACAATTAAAACTTATGATAGAGAAGCAGATAATTTACAAGTTGAAGCAGAAGTTGCTTTAATCTGTGATTTCATATATGAAGATGGAAAAATAATAGATTTAAAACCAAAATATTTTTCTGCATTTAACGATTTCTCAATAAGAATACAAGATGGAAATAAACTAAGTACTAAGAAAAACTGGGGAGAAAATACAAAAGGTATCTCAAGGGATGCTATAGAGATTGATCAGTTCACAGAAGAGGGTATTTTAAATAGATACCATATTGCTTCATTTATAAAAAGAGATGGTATTGTACATGATTATGGTACAACATCAGCTGTAAAATCATATAGCTACTTTTTTAAGCAATTAAAAGATTGGATGATAGAGAAACTAAATAGTCAAATAGATTTAGGACCATTAGAAGAATTAACACAATTTACAAAGTATGCTGAAAATGCAAAAGGATTGGTAATCGCGGCAGGGGCAACTGCTTATGCAGAATTTGGTAAAAAACATTTCCTAGAAAAAGGTGATGAAATTTTTGTATATATATACGATGCACACTTTCATTCATTTGATGATATGTACAATGATATGTGTGGAATGGATACTTTTCTAAGTAAATGTTCTAAATTACACCAAATAGTAGAATAATATAATTTTTATATAACTTTATTTAATCCCTCAAAATTGAATAGTTACTAACAAGTAACTTTTTAGTAACTATTCATTAATAATTTCATTTTTTACTGTATAATTTTATAGAGAGAAACTTATAGAGGAGAAGATGATGAAAAAAGAATCAAGTTTTGGAAATAAACTATTGTTTCAAGTCCTAAGTGTAACTATATTTATATTTGGTCTTACAATGTTTTTCGTAACAAAATATTCTTATGATACTGCAGAAACTGATGCAGAAAGCTACGTGAGTGAAATGGCTGGGAAATACGCAGCACAAATTCAAAATAACATGAGTCAATCAATTGTATTATCAAGAGCAATGGCTTCAAAATTTGAGGAAGCTATAAATAATGATGCTCCATTAAATGAAAAAGAAGTTATAAACTATTTTAAATCTATATTAAAAGATAATAAAGGTGTTATAGGAGTTTGGTTTAAAAATAAACCAAAAGAGTTATTTTTTAAAGAAAATATTGATAGCAAGGGAAAGAATGGTTATGATAAAACTGGTCAATTTAATCCTTATGTAGTAAGTTCAAATGGCAACTATGTAGTTCAATCAGGTTCTCCATATAGTGAAGAATTAGAATGGATAGCAGGGCCAATGAAAGCTGGGAAAGATTATGTTACAAAACCATACTTATACCCAGTTGATGGTGTAAAAGTACTTATGACTACTGTAGCTGTTCCTATGTACCATAAAGAAAAATTTATTGGATCTATTGGTGTTGATATTACATTAGATACTTTCACGAAGATGGCATCATCTATTAAAATATATGAAAATGGATATCCTTTTATTCTTGATAGTTTTGGAATGATTATAGGGCATCCAGATAAAAAATTACTTGCAAAAGAGTTATTGTCTGTGGTAAAAAAAGACAGTGATTATGTAAAGATTTTAGAAAATACAAGAGAAAACAAAGATTATATGTTCTTCAAAGAATCTCTTAAAGATGGTCTTGAATCACTTTATTACTCAAAATCATTTGAAATTTTAGGAACAGGTAAAAATTGGACTTTTGTAATCACGGCACCAACAAATGAATATATGTCTCATGCAATTTTTATTAGAAATTTTTCTATAATAGCAACACTTTTAGGTCTTATAATTATTGCATTGGTAATCTATTTTTCAGTTAGAAGATTAAATAAAAACCTTATTTCAATTTCATTAGGATTAGAAGACTTTTTTAAATATTTAAATAAAGAATCAAAAAGTACTAATCAAATTACAATAAATACTAAAGATGAATTTGGAGTTATGGCACATAGTATCAATGAAAATATCTCAAAAATTAGTAAGTCTATAGATGAAGATAATAAACTAATTGATGAAGTAAAAACTATTGTAAATACAGTAGGAGAAGGTCATTTAGATAAAAGAATCAATAAGTCAACAACATCAGAATCTCTAAATGAGCTAAAAAATCTATTAAATGATATGCTAAATAACCTTGAAGCATTAGTTGGAAAAAACTTAAATAATATCAGTGATGTATTATCAAAATATTCACAAAGAGATTTTACACCAAAACTAAACAGTAACTCTTCAGGTAAAATAGGAAATGAAATTATACGAATGAATACTATGATTTCAAATATGCTAAAAGACAATCAAGAAGATGGATTATCTTTACAACAAAGTTCTAATGAATTAACATCTAATGTAAAAACATTAAGTAATAATGCAACATCACAAGCTGCTTCATTGGAAGAGACTGCAGCATCAATTGATGAAATAACAAGCAACATAGAACAAACAAGCCAAAAAGCACAAGAGATGTTAATTATTTCTAATCAGACAAAAGATTCTGCTACAGAAGGTAAAAACTTAGCTAATGATACAGTAAACTCGATGGAAGAGATTAATGAAACGGTAATAAATATAAATGAGGCTATTTCAGTTATTGATCAAATTGCTTTCCAAACTAATATTCTATCTTTAAATGCAGCAGTAGAAGCAGCAACAGCAGGAGAAGCAGGAAAAGGCTTCGCAGTTGTTGCACAAGAAGTAAGAAACCTTGCTTCACGTTCAGCAGAAGCAGCAAAAGAGATTAAAGATTTAGTTGAAAGTGCTACTGCAAAAGCAAATAGTGGTAAAAATATTAGTAGTAAAATGATTGAAGGTTTTAATCAGTTAGAAGAGAAAATTGTTCATACTAGTACTTTAATTGATGATGTTACAAACGCTGCTAAGGAACAAACAATTGGTATGTCACAAATTGCAGATGCAGTTGGTCAACTTGACCAATTTACCCAAGAAAATGCATCTATTGCAGATAAAACCAATGAAATTGCACAAGAAACAAATAATATCGCAATTGAAATTGTGAAGAATGTTGATAAAAATAATTTTGAAGGTAAGAATACAAAAAAAGTTTTAGAGAAAAAAACAAAAGAAACAGTAGTTCATCCTAAACCAATTAAAAAAAATATCAAACAAGACATCAAACAAGATAGCAAAATATCAAGTACTCCAAAACCAATAAAAACCCAAGCAAAGGTCATCACAGCTCAAAAATCTGATGATAATGATGAGTGGGAAAGTTTTTAAAAAACTAAAAATTAAGAGGTATAAAGCCTCTTAATTTTAAATATCTACCATTGCTTTAAAATAAGCACCACTTCTACCTATATTTTCCACATGAACATGAGATCGTTCATCTAATCTTCCATCTTCTATAAACTGCTTTTTAACTTCAAGTATTATAGGTGTAGTTTTTCCAGGAATATCAACCTTTTGATAAAACTCACAGAAAAGTGCTGTTTGAGTAGAACTAATCATTGGAGGAAAGTCCTCTAATGGTCTTTGAACATCAATTTCATAAGCATCAATTTCACTCTCATCTTTACTTAACATATTTGCACAAAGTTTTACTTCTTCTGTATTATCTTTATTTACAAAACAAATAGTTGCTTTCTTATGTTTTAAGATATTATGTAAGCTATCTTTAGGCACATCTTTCTCTTTTTGTCCAATTGAAACAATTACAACTGCTGGATTTGAAGATAAAGGAACAAAATATGAGAAAGGTGCTGCATTTATAACACCATCATCTTCTGTAACTATCCATGCAATAGGTCTTGGTACAACAGTATCTGACATGATTTTATATCTATTTAAATCATTTACATCTTTATAATCTATAATCATCTATTTCCCTTAGTGTTTATATTAATTTATGATATTAAAATCTCTTTATATCAAGCTTAAAAATGTGTAACTAAATTATAGATAGTTTTAATTATAATTAATCATAATTAGTTATAATCATTATAAAAAGGTATTTTGTGGATAATGTATTAGATATTTTTAAGGAAATAACTTCTATTCCTAGATGTAGTGGAACGTATCAACCTTTTATGAACTATGTGAAAGACTTCTCTGCTAAATATGGATTTGAGTGCCATATAGACAACTATAATAATATTTTATGTAAGAAAAAAGATTCAAAAGCTAATTTATGTTTACAAAATCACTATGATATAGTATGTTTAGTTGATAATTGTATACCTGAAATTATAGAAGAAAGTGATTATTTAAAAGCTAACAATTCAACTTTAGGTGCAGATAATGGTATTGGCTGTTCTTACATGCTTTCATTAATATCTCAAAACTATGATTTAGAATATTTATTTACAAGTGATGAAGAGATTGGACTTATTGGTGCAAACAATTTAGAACTAAAACTACAATCAGAATATATGCTAAATATTGATAGTGAAGAAGAAGGTGAAATTTGTATTGGATGTGCTGGTGGAATTGATATTTTTGGAAAAAATAACTCAAAAACTATTATAGAAAACAAAGAAAACTATGAACTTTACAAAGTAGAAATATCTAAACTTCCAGGAGGGCATAGTGGAGTGGATATTCACTTAAATGTACCAAATGGTATAAAACTTATTGCACAAACAATAAAAGAAAATGATGCTTTACTTTTAGATATAAATGGAGGAGAACGTATAAATTCAATTCCAGTAAATGTAGAAGCAATAATAGCCTGTAAATCTTATCCATCAAAAATATCCCATGAAAATATATGTATAACTAAAATAGATACTAAAAGTGAACATTTAAATATTTGGAATAGTGATATTATAGATTTCATTTATACATTTTCAAATGGAGTCAGAGCTTTTGATAAAGATTTAAATGTAGTATTAAACTCTATAAATCTTGCAAAAATCAATACAACAGTAGATTCTATTGATATTGAGTTAAGTGCTAGGTCGATGACAAACGAAGGTTTAAGTTTAATTAAAAAAGAGACCATTGCCCTACTTCATCATTTTGGATTTGAAGTTACTACAAATGGTAAATATTCTGCATGGAAACCAGATATCAACGAATTTACAAATAATATTTTAGATATATATAAAAAGTATGATAAAAATGCAAGTCTTGAAGCTATTCACGCTGGACTTGAATGTGCGATATTTAAAAAGAAATTCCCAAATATGAAAATAGCTTCTATTGGTCCAAACATATTTAATCCTCATTCAAATAGAGAAAGAGTTGAAATCAAATCTGTTGAAAGACTTTCAAAAATTGTAAAAGAAATTGTAGATACATTTTAAGAAGAAGTATGAATAAATTTGAAATATCAGAAACATGGGAATATCATAACTTAGAAAATCAAATTAAAAATTTTGATCTTTTTTTTAATAGCAATATAAATACAAAATCTGTAGTTTTTGATTTTTCAAAATTAAAAGAGATAGATTCATCAGGAATAATATTAGTTATAAAGTATATCTGCTTATTTAAAAATAAAGAAATAGAAGTTATTCTTGAAAATATTTCAAGTAAACATAAAAAAATGTTAGATTTATATAACTCTAATTATGTTCATAAAGAAATGAAAGAGATAGAAGAACCAATCTTCCTTGAAAAAATTGGAAAAGAGGCTATTGATACTTCACATAATTTTAAGAACTTCCTTTATTTTACAGGAAGATTATTTACTCTTTTTATGTATCTATTTATACATCCATCAAAGATTCGTTTTAAAGCAATTATAAATCAAATAGAAATTGCGGCTATACCTATTTTACCTATTGTTGCACTTGCACTATTCCTTGTAGGTTTTGTTACTGCTTATCAAGGTGCAGAACAGTTAAATAAATTTGGGGCATCTATTATAGTTATAGAAATGTCTACAATGTCAATGTTTAGAGAAATTGCTCCTTTCTTAGCTGCTGTAATAGTTGCAGGACGTAGTGCTTCTTCATATACTGCACAAATAGGGACAATGAAGATTACAGAAGAGATAAGTGCAATGCGTACTATGGGATTAGATATAGATATTTTTCTAATTATTCCTAGAATTATTGCTTTAATAATTGTAATGCCTTTACTTGTGTTTTTTGCAGATATGGCTTCACTTTTAGGAGAAATGGTAATTGCTAAATATCATTTAGGAGTTTCTTACACACAATTTATTGACAGAATATATGAATATGTTGAAATTAGACATATATTATTAGGGATTGCCAAAGCTCCACTTTTTGGTATTTTAATTGCTGTAATTGGATGTTATAGAGGTCTTCAAGTAAGAAGTGGAACAGATATAGGAAGATATACAACAAAAGCAGTTGTTGATTCTATTTTTTGGCTTATTGTTATAAATGCAATAATCTCACTTTTATCTATTCAATTAGGATTTTAATATGGTAGAAGTTAAAAATTTATCTACTTCATTTGATGATAAAATTGTTCATGACAATATATCTTTGAAAATAAACAAAGGTGAAATATACGGAATACTAGGTGGAAGTGGTAGCGGTAAAACTGTTTTACTAAGACAAATTATCATGTTAGATGAGATTCAAAAAGGCGAAATAAAAATATTTGGAGAAAATATTAAACATCTAAATATAAAAAAAAGAGAGTTTATAAAGAGAAATTGGGGTGTTTTATTTCAATTTGGTGCCCTATTCTCTTCTCTTAACGTAATTGAAAATATTGGAATAATGCTAAAAGAGAATACAAACCTTCCTAAAGACTTAATTGATGATATAGCTCATACAAAGCTCAAGATGGTTGGACTTGATGCTAGAGTTGGAAAATTATATCCTGAAGAATTAAGTGGTGGAATGAAAAAAAGAGTAGCACTTGCAAGAAGTCTAGCACTTGATCCAGATATTGTATTCTTAGATGAGCCTACATCAGGTTTAGATCCTGCAAGTGCTAAAGCTTTTGATACTCTTATATTAGAACTAAGAGACATGTTAGGACTTACAGTTGTAATGATAACACATGAGTTAAATACTATTAAAAACGTTTTAGATAGGTTCTCTATTTTATCTGATGCAAAATTAGTTTTGACGGGGACTTACGAGGATGCATTAAAAGCAAATAATGCTACAATAAATAGGTTTTTAAAACTGCAAAAGGAAGATTTTGGAAAATAAGGCTAGATATACAGTTGTTGGTCTCTTTGTTTTAGTTTTTACTATAGCTATGGTTTTATTTATATTATGGCTAGCAAGATATGATATTGAAGAAATAAATGCTAAAGAATATAGACTTTATAGTAAAACATCAATTGGAGGACTAAATAAAAACTCTATAATTGAATACAAAGGTTTGGATATTGGAATAGTTGAAAAAATTCAAATTAATCCAAAGAATTTAGAAGAGATAGAAATAATACTAAAAATCACTAAACCAGAAGTAATAAAAACGGATAGCTTTGCAATAATTCAATCACAAGGTGTAACGGGAAATAAAATTATCGAAATAGATGGAGGGACATCTGATTCTAAACTTTTAGAAGTAAAAAAAGATTCATATGCAGTAATTCCTTTAAAAAAATCATTTATAGATAAAATCACTTCAAGTGCAGGAAATATTAGTGAACAAATTGAAACTGTATTAAAACGTTTTGAAAACTTATTAAATGAAAAAAACCTTAACAATATTGATGCAATATTAACAAATACAAATAATTCAACAAGAGATTTTGATGAAATGGTTTTAAAAGTTAATAAACTTATAGATACTTCACTTATTAAAACTTTAGATAATGTAAATAAGATGACAACAAGTATGGATAATGTTATTAAAAATGATATATCAAAAACAGTGACAAATGTAGATAAATTATCTAAAAATTTAAATTTATTAGCAAAAGATATTCAAGTAATTGTAAACAATGATGTAAAACTCTTAATAAAAGATTTAAAAGAAACAGCAAATTCTTCTCAGGATATAGATAAAGTTTTAGACGAACTTGAAATTACCTTACAAAAAATAGACTCTACTGTTGAAGAGTTTAGTCAAAATGGTGGAGATATGATATTCAAAACAAGAAAAGTAAACTATGGGCCAGGAGAATTAGAAGATCATGAATAAGCAAATATATAAATCATTTTTTATTGCACTAACAGCAATATTTTTATTTAATGGATGTATCAGTTTAACAAAAGAACTTCCAGCTCAAAAAACGTATTCTTTAACTTTAGAAGATAAACAGATAAATACAAATAACAAGTTTTATGATAAAACTATTCGTATCTATGAACCAAAAGCTTTAAGTAGTATGAATACTAAAGCAATACTATATTCACGAAATAGCATTGAACAAGAAGAATATGCCTTAAGTAAATGGAGTGATAAACCATCAAAAATAATACAACAAATAGTTGCCAAGTATCTAACAAAACAAAATAAATATAAATATATAACTGTTTCTAATATAAAAGTTCCTACTGATTATAAGATAATGAGTGAACTAGTAGAATTTAAACAAACATTTACTAAAAATAAATCTTATGCTGATTTTTCTATAAGAGTTTATCTAATTAATAATCATACTCAAAAAGTATATTTTAAAAGTTTTACTTATAATAAACTCTCAGATACGAACAATGCGAAAGGTTTAGTATATGGAATAAATAATATTTCTAACAATTTTTTATTTGATTTACAACAATTCTTACAAAAGTCTCTGAAAAAGGATGCTATGTAGGGTTTTAAGAGCTTAAATATTATATCTTCTTATAAAATTATTTTGATATAATAATTTTATAAAGGTAACGAATGTTCAACAAAAATGAAAATATAATATTATTTATTATTAAATATACGCCTCCAGTTTTTATACTTACATTATCTTTTATTATTTCTCTAATCTTATATTTTAATAACCAAGCAACTTTTAATGAAGAAAAGACTTTAATCCAAAAACAGTATATTGAAGAGAATAAAAAAGAGATAAAATCCCAAGTAAATATTACATATAAATATATAATCAAACAACAGAAACAAACTGAAAAAAAATTAAAAAAGAGTCTTAAAGAAAGAGTTTATGAAGCACATACCATTGCTACAAATATTTATGAAGAAAATAAACACTTAGATAAAAATATTGTAAAAAAAATGATAAAAGATGCATTAAGAAATATTAGATTTAACAATGGTAGAGGATATTTCTTTATTTATTCTTTTGATTATGAATGTATATTATTACCTGTAGCAAAGCAGTTAGAAGGAAGTGATTTTTATAATTTTAAAGAAGGTAAAGGTAATTTTTTAACTAGAGACATCATAAAAATGGTAAAAGAAAAAGACGAAGGATTTATGACTTGGTGGTATCATAAACCAAATGATATGAAAAACCAGTATAAAAAACTTGGTTTTAATAAACACTTTAAGCCATTTGATTGGTTCATTGGTACAGGTGAATATTTTGAAGACTTTGAAGGAGATATTAAAAAAGATGTATTAAATCATATTCACAATACAAGTTATGAGCAAAATGGTTACATTTTTGTTTTAGATTATGAAGGGAACTACTTAAATCATATTAGAAAAGAAATCATAGGTTTAAATGCATTAAAGGCAAAAGATACTCAAACTCATAAAACTGTTGTTGATGCAATTAATACTGCAAAAAATGGTGAAGGATATATTAGCTATATACAAAATAAAAAGCCAGGAAATGATTTACCTGTAGAAAAAACAAGTTATGTTAAAGGTATAAATAACTGGCAATGGCTTATAGGAAAAGGTTTTTATAAAGATGATTTAGAAAATATTGTCAAAAACCAAGAATTATTGTTAAATAAAAGATTTAAAAATAATATGCAAGATTTACTAATAATGACTATTATACTTACTGTTTTATTATTAGTTATGTCTATTTATATATCAAAAATATTAGAAAATAGATTTAGGAAATATCAAGATGAAATAAAAATCAATTTAGAAGAGATAACAAAACAACACAATATTTTAGCTCATCAGTCAAAAATGGCTGCTATTGGTACGATGATTGGAAATATTGCACATCAATGGAGACAACCTTTATCTCTTATCTCAACTGCAGCAACAGGTATGAAATTAAAAAAAGAAATAAATGATTTAAGTGATGAAGAATTTAATTCAAACTTAGATTATATAAATGATTCTACACAATATCTTTCAAAGACTATTGATGACTTTAGAAATTTCTTTGCAACAAATAAAGAGAAAGTTGAATTTAGTATTGATTCAGCTTTTAATGAAGCTATAAACCTAGTAAACGTTCAATTTGTTAATAACAATATCCAAGTTATAAATAAGATTCAAAATCATTCTACTTATGGTATCCAAAGTGAATTAGTACAAGTATTAATAAATATTCTTAATAATTCAAGAGATGAACTTTTAAATGTAGAAGAACAAGAAAGATATATTTTTATTGAAAGCTTTGAAAAGAAAGATAGAGTTGTTCTTGAAATAAAAGACAATGCAGGAGGAATTAAGCCTGAAATAATTGAACATATCTTTGAGCCCTACTTTACTACAAAACATCAATCACAAGGTACTGGTATTGGACTGTATATGTCTCAAGAAATAATTGTAAAACATTTTGAAGGCTCTATGCGTATGGAAAATACAACATATTCATATAACGATAAAGTCTATACAGGAGCAAAAACAATTATTGAAATAATTTTGCCAAGATAAATTTCACGTATCGCTAGGTAACATATTATTTTAAATCAAAATTGCTATGTAATTTTTGCTAATTTCATTTTATTAAATAAACTGCTTTTTGCTATAATTAACCCAATTTCGTAAAAAGGTATATTAAATGGGAAAAATTACAGAACAAGATATTATAGATAGCGTTGCAGGAGCATGTCAATATATTTCATACTATCATCCAGAAGATTTCGTTGAGGGAATGGTTGAAGCGTACGAAAAAGAACAATCAGAAGCAGCAAAAAATGCTATTGGACAAATTTTAATTAACTCTAAAATGTGTGCTATGGGACACAGACCTCTTTGTCAAGATACAGGTTCAATCAATATTTTTGTAAAAGTTGGTTTAAAAGCAGATTTAGATATTTCAAGAGAATTAGAAGACATTTTAAATGATGGTGTAGCTAAAGGTTATACTGATCCAGATAATACATTAAGATTTTCAGTTGTTTCAGACCCAGCAGGTGAAAGAAAAAATACTAAAAACAATACTCCAGCAGTTATTCATATGAGTGTTGATAATGGTGATACAATAGATATTACTGTTGCAGCTAAAGGTGGAGGTTCTGAAAACAAATCTAAGTTTGCAGTACTTAATCCATCTGATTCAATTTATGACTGGGTTATGGAAAATGTAAGACAAATGGGTGCAGGATGGTGTCCTCCTGGTATCTTAGGTATTGGTATTGGTGGAAACCCAGAAAAATCAATGCTTTTAGCAAAAGAGTCTTTAATGTCTCATGTTGATATTCATGAACTAAAAGAAAGAGGTCCTCAAAATGCCCTTGAAGAGTTAAGATTAAGATTATACGAAGATATTAACAAAATTGGAACAGGTGCTCAAGGTCTTGGTGGTTTAACTACACTTCTAGATGTTAAAATCTTAGACTACCCTTGTCATGCTGCTTCTTTACCAGTTGCAATGATTCCTAACTGTGCTGCTACTAGACACATTCACTTTGAATTAAAAGGTGATGGTGCAGCTAAATTTAATAAGCCTGATTTAGATATCTGGCCAGATTTAGAAATTCCAATGGATACAGTTAAAAAAGTAAATATTGAAGATTTAACAAAAGAAAACTTATCTCAATACAAATCAGGTGATACATTATTATTATCTGGAAAAATTTTAACAGCAAGAGATGCTGCTCATAAAAGAATAGTTGAGTACAAAAATGCTGGTAAGCCACTTCCAAATGGTGTTGATTTAAAAGATAGATTTATTTATTACGTTGGACCAGTTGATCCAGTAAGAGATGAAAAAGTTGGACCAGCAGGGCCTACTACATCTACAAGAATGGATAAATTTACTAAAGACATGATGGAAATTGGTATTATGGGTATGATTGGTAAAGCTGAAAGAAAGCAACCAACTATTGATTTAATTAAAGAATACAAATCAATGTACTTAATTGCTACAGGTGGAGCTGCATACTTAATTTCTCAATCTATTACAGATTCAAAAATTGTTGCATTTGAAGATATGGGTATGGAAGCTATTTACGAATTTGAAGTAAAAGACATGCCTGTTACAGTTGCAGTTGATACAGAAGGTACTTCTATTCATACAACTGGACCTGCTAAATGGAGAACTATCTAATTTAAAAATAACAAAGGATTTTTCCTTTGTTATTTCCTTAATTTTCTATCTTATATCTAACAATTATAATTAAAACTAACCTATGACTTGATATACTATTTTGTTTTTCAAAAGGATATTTATGAATTACAGAATTGAAAAAGATACAATGGGTGAAGTAAAAGTTCCAAACGACAAGTATTGGGGAGCACAAACACAAAGAAGTATCGAAAACTTTCCTATTGGTACTGAACAAATGCCAGCTGAGATTATAGAAGCTTTTGCATATCTGAAAAAAGCTTGTACAATTGTAAATAATAAGCTTGAAATATTAGATGATACAAAATGTGATGCCATTTCTCAAGCTTGTGATGAAATAATTGAAAAAAAACATAAAGAAAATTTTCCTCTTGTTGTTTGGCAAACAGGTTCTGGAACACAATCAAATATGAATATAAATGAAGTTATTGCAAATAGAGCTACAGAGATTCTAGGAAGCGACTTTAGAAAAGAAAAACTTATCCATCCAAATGATGATGTAAATAAAGCTCAAAGTTCAAATGACACTTATCCAAGTGCTATGAGAATTGCATTTGTTCTTGATATTCAAAAAAAATTAATCCCATCAATTAAAACTTTGAAAACTACTTTAGAACAAAAATCAAAAGATTTTGATGATATAGTTAAAATTGGTAGAACACATTTACAAGATGCTATACCACTTACATTAGGACAAGAATTATCAGGATATGTTGATATGTTAAACAAAGCTCTATGTCAAATAGATGATGCAATAAAATACATAGTTGAGCTTGCAATTGGAGGTACAGCAGTAGGTACTGGATTAAATTCAGAAGCTAATTTCTCACAAATGGTTGCTGAAACATTGAATCAATTAACAAATACAAAATATAAATTTAAATCTCATCCAAATAAGTTTCATGCACTAACAGCACATGATGGAGAAGTTGTACTTAGTGGAGTATTAAATGCTTTAGCCTCAAACTTAATGAAAATTGCCAATGATATTAGATGGCTAGCATCTGGACCAAGATGTGGGATAGGAGAAATTAATATACCAGCAAATGAACCCGGTTCTTCAATTATGCCAGGTAAAGTAAACCCAACTCAAAGTGAAGCTATGACAATGGTAGCCGTTCAAGTTATGGGTAATCATACTACTGTATCAATTGCAGCTTCACAAGGTAATTTTGAATTAAATGTATTTAAACCTGTAATTGCCTTTAATATTATTCAATCAATAAGATTGCTATCTGATACTATAATTGCATTTAATGATAAATGCGCACTAGGAATTGAACCCAATATAGAAAATATTGATAAATATTTAAATGATTCTCTTATGCTTGTAACTGCACTTAATCCATACATTGGATATGAAAATGCAGCTAAAATTGCAAAAACTGCTCATAAAAACGGTACAACATTAAAAGATGAAGCTATTAATCTTGGTTTATTATCTAGTGAAGACTTTGATAAATACATTAAACCTAAAGAGATGTCTTATCCAAAAAAATAGAATAACTAAATTTTAAATAAAAACTTTTAAGTCTTTATTTATACTGTTATCTATTTTTTTCTCTCAAAATTTGAGTATTTATCACTGCAATATCATTTAAAGAATTAAATACTTCACTTGTTGCATCTTCAATCTCTTTAGCACTTTGCTTCAAGACTTTGTTATCTGCTCTTTTCGCATTTAAATTAATATAGTTTTCAACTTTTTTATGAACATTCTCATGTGTTTGTTTTAAAGTGTTCCATTCTATTGAGTTAGTATATACTTTATTTTGGTTTTCAACTTGACTAATCCAAATTCCTAAATCACAAGATTTACAATCTTTTACATTACAAGTTTTAAAAGAATCTAAATCTTTAAAGTAAGTTTTTTTAAAATTTATATGATCATTTTTATATTTTGATATTTCTTGGATTAAATCTATATCATCAACCATTGAATAGTACTTTTCATTTATCTCAGCTTGGGCAGTAATTCCAAGTAATCTAGTAGATAAATTTGCAACTTCTTTTGATAAGTTATCAATATTAGATGATGTAGTTGCATTCTTTTGAGTCATTTGATCAAGAAGTGATATTGCATCATTTATTTGTATCATACCACCTTCTTGTTCTTTAATAGCAGTTGTTACATTATCAATAATATCTCTAGTATCAACAATCTTTGATGAAAGATTTGAATATCCATTTATCATATTTGTAGCAATATCTTTACCTTCATTAGATTTCTGACTTGCATCTTCAACTAAACTTTTAATCTCTTTTGCTGCATCAGCAGAACGACCAGCAAGGTTTCTTACTTCTTGTGCAACAACTGCAAATCCTTTTCCAGCTTCACCTGCTGTTGCTGCTTCTACTGCTGCATTTAGAGATAAAATATTAGTTTGAAAAGCAATTTTATCAATTACTGATATTGCATCGCTAATTGCGCTTACTTTTTCATTTATTTCATCCATTGAAAGAGATGTTTTAGTTGCAAGTTCATTTCCATTTTTAGCAGAACTATTTAACTCTTCAGCAATATTTGACATTTTAACTACGTCTTGACTACTTGACTTCATATTACTTGTAATCTCTTCAATTGATGCTGCAGTTTCTTCTAAAGATGAAGCTTGTTCATTTGCACTATTTGATAATATTTGAGAAGAGCGTGTTAAAACCTCTGTATTCGATTCTAGTTCTTGTCCTGCATTTGTTATCATTGCTACTAACTGCGAAGTTGATTGTCCTAATAGTACAGCACCAGTAGATAAAGTACCAAAATCACCATACATACCAATTTTTTCTTCTTCATTTAATCTAAACTGATAATTGCCCATTGCATAATTATCAAGTACTTTATTAATATTATTTACTTTTTGTTTTGTATAAGAAATCATTTTATTAATAATCTCTCTTAAAGATTCAACTTCTCTTGTAGCCCCTCTTTCATGTATTTTATACTCAAAGAAACCATTAGATACTTTTCCCATAACATCGCTAATTTCAACTACAACTTTTTTATCTTGTTCAATAATTCTTTCAATTTTTTTAATTTGTTCATTCATATCATGAGTCATTTTTGCAAACTCATCACTACCTTTTATTTCCATAGGTTGAAGATGTTCTTTTTCTCTAATCACATATAAAAAGAAGTCTTCTAATCCATCTTTAAAAGTTGATAATGAATTGACAATTTTTTTAGTCATTAATGTACTAATAACAAACACAATAATTAAAATAATAAGTACAAAAATAGATATTAAAATAAACTCTATATTTATCTCATTGTTTTTATTTTCTATATATGTTTTTATATTCTTTGATACTTTTTTATTTAAAGCATTTAAATAGTTTATTCTTTTAGATGATATATCAAACCATGTTTTATCATCTGCGTTAGACATGCTTTTACTTAAAGTACTTAAGGCAGATATAGCTTCATTATCAACTATCTCAATCAATGAATCAATCTCTTCTATTGATTTATTATCTCTTTTATAATCTGTAACATCTAGCATAGATCCCATATAGTTATCAAATACATTCTTAATTTTTTTCAATAATTTTTTTTCTTCTTTTGTCACTCCCTTAATTCTTCTATACTTATTTAAATCTCTTAAAATACTAGTATGATATTTTTGAATTTTATTTGAATACTTATCATCACCAGTTATTACATAGTTTTTAAAATTATGAATCAATCCTCCATAACCAGCAAGTTCTCTAATATGTGAAATAATTTGATTCTTCTTACTTTTATTAAAAAGTATATTCCTATACTCTTCTACTTCTTTACAATCTTTACAAGTTTGCATTTTTTTAAATTCACTTATTTGCTCTAAATTAGCAATCTTAATAAATATATTTGAAAATGTATTTTGAGAAGATACAAGAGAGCTAAACTTATAATACTCATTGTTTGAAAAGGAACCCTTTTCAAATATTTGTCTTAATAATATTCTTTCTAAAGATGCATATTCTGTTATGTTGGCAATTGAAATATAAGCCTGAAGTTTTTTTGATAAAGCTGCATCATTGGTATAATTTAAGACATTATCCATAAAAGATAGAATTGTTTTTATTAATTTAGAATAGTATTCACTCAATTTATCATCACTAATAGAGATATTATCAACTTTCATTCTAATTGAATCAATTTTTTTTAATTCTATTTTCAATAAATCAATTTTCTTTTTAACATTTTGGGAATGAAGTTGTTCATCAAAAGATGATAAAAATTTATCTATTTCTTTAATTTTAAGTTTAGTATTATTTCTATGTGAATTTAATTCATTTTTATACTCTTTTCCATAACTATTTAAGTATATTAAACTAATATCTCTTTCTAATTGTAATTTACTTAAAAGTTCATTTGAATCTATAGAAAACTCTAAATAAGTTTTTGTTTTTTTGATTGAGTTTTGTTCTTTTATTTTTGTATATATTAAGTCAATAGATAATAAGACAATAACTACTATTGGTATTGCTAAAATTAAAAAAATTTTATTTTTCAATGAAATATTATTCATCAGGGATTCTCCAGAAAATTATTTATTTTTTGGAGTATATTTATTTTCAGTTACAATGGGATTACATAATATTATTATTTAAAAGTAATAAATAACCATTCTATCTTAGAAAAATTATTTATCCACAATAAAGGAGATTTTCTCATTTTGTTATATATCTTTACTATTTTTTTTGTTTCCTCAAAATTAGCCCAAGAATCAATTGTGTTAAAGGAGCATACCCAATCATATCTATGTGGTATATAATATTTCATACTTTTATAAATACCATTTGTTATAAATTCCTTATAGGTTATATACAAACCTTTTTTACATAAATTATTCACAAGTTCATATTTATTATTAAAATCTTTTTGTAAATAAAATAGATTTGCTTTAAAACATAGTCTTTGTTTTATATTATTTATATCAATATCTTTTAGATATTTTTTTGTCTCATTTTTGAAAAGTAAAGGGAATTGCTTATTCTTAAGTTTTGTTAGTTTTTTAATTAAAGTATCGTTTCTATTTGGACCAATATATCTATTTAGTTCACTAGAGAAAGTTTTATCATATATGTAATACTTATATACTAATTCAACATGAAGAAATTCACTATTTTTTTTATCAAAAACAACAAAATCAATCTCACCTATAGTATTTTTTTCTACTATAACTTGTATATTTTTTAAAATCAATTCATATCTATTGGAATTTATTATATAAAATTCAAAAAAACGCTCTATTCTCTTCCCTAAAGGAACTTTTTCTGTAATTACTAGTTTTGTAAAATCTAAAGAAGAGATATCTATTTCATCAAATTCAAAATTTGTTATTCCATAGATATCATCAATAAATAAGGATGGTGTATTATAAAAACCTAAAAACTGTTCTTTTAAATTTTTATTATTCAAGTATTTAGTTATTTAACCTATTTTTAGCTAAATCAATGTCACTTTGATATTTATAAATCATAAAATCAACCATAGTAGTATTATCATTTTTATTAAAAAAAGAGACCATTTCTATAAGTCTATAACTCATTCTAAAAAATGCTGTAAAAGGAATCATATAAGTTACAATAGTTTCATATTTTCTATATGGATAATATGTATCAAATTCATTTTTCAAATCTGCTAAGTATATATTTTCTTCTTCTAATTGTTCTTTACTCTTAGCACTAATAGCTCTCATAGCAAGGAAAAAATTTAAAAGAAACATAATTAGGTTTAAATTCCAACCTAATAAAAAAATTTCATCATAAGTCATCTATTCTCCAAGTTTAATAATTATATCAAATATTTGTTTTAATTATTAAATATCTTAATTTAAGTATAATTACATCTAATAAAGGATTATAATGAAATTAATTGAAACAAATATAACAGAAACTTTTGAAGAGATATACTTAATCGAAACACTAAACTTAGATAATAAGAAAATTTTGGAGTTAGGTTGTGGTTCAGCTTCAATGACAAAGAAAATTGCTGCAAATGGAAATAACAGAGAGGTAATAGCTTGTGAAGTAGATAAGATACAACATAAACAAAACTTGAAACTAGACCTAGAAAATATTGAATTTATACTTTGTGGTGCTGAAAACATACCTTTAGATGACAACTCTATAGATATTATTTTTATGTTTAAATCATTTCATCATATACCAGAAGAGTTAATGCCACAAGCTTTAAATGAAATATGTCGTGTATTAAAACCAAATGCTCTAGCTTACATATCAGAACCTCTTTTTGCAGGAGATCAAAATGCATTAGTAGCTATGTTTCATGATGAAGAAAAAGTAAGAATTGATGCATTTAATAATATAAAAAAGTCTGTAGAAAATGGACAATTTAAACTTTTTAAAGAAATATTTTTTCAAACTAAAGTCTTTTATAAAGACTTTGAAGAGTTTAAAAAGAAACAAATGAATCTAACATATAATAATGACCAAAGTAACCAAGAACTCGAAGATAAGGTCAAAAACAAATTCAATAGCTACAATTCTGGGCAAAATGTTGAATTTTTAAAACCCTTTAGAGTTGATATATTACAAAAATATTAAATAATTGAACTAATTATGATATAATTATTATTATCAAAAGGGTTCATAATGATAAATAATAATTTTTTAAAAAAGTTAATTATTTTATATGTTGAAGATGATGAAACTACAAGAGAACAATTATCAAAGCTTTTGAAAAGGCTATTTAAAACTGTCGTAATTGCTACTAATGGTGAAGAAGGTTATATAAAGTTTAAAGAAATAACATCTAGAGGTTATGTTATTGATTTAGTATTAAGCGATATTAATATGCCAAAATTAAATGGCATAGATATGCTTGAAAAAATCAGAGAACTAGATGATGAAGTTCCTTTTATATTTACAACAGCAAGATCAGAAAGTGAATATCTTATGAAAGCTATAGAGTTAAATGTTGATCATTATGCTCTAAAACCTGTTGATATGGAAGATATCCTCTTAAGAATACAAAAAGTATGTGAAAAAAAATATTACGAAAAAATTGTAAAAAAACAGCGATTTGAATTAGAAAACTATTTTAATGCAATTAGTCAAGTAGCAACTATCTATAAAATGAATGAAGAAGGTAAGATAATTTATGCAAATAAAAATTTTCTTACTCTTTCTAGATATACAAAAGATGAAGTAAAAGAGTTAGTTGTTGAGGACTTACTACATAAAGATATACCAGATGAATTTATAGAAAAAACTTGGAATTTTATTAGAGCTGGAAAAATCTGGAGAGGTGATACTAAATACATTGATAGAAATAAAGAAGCCTTTTATTTGAAAATTACAATTTTTAAAATAGAAGGAGATGAGAACGAATACGTAACTATTGGGTTTAATCAAACAGAAGAATATCTTAAAAAAAGAGACTTTCATAAAAATGTAATGCTTAATATGAAAGATAAGAATATGAAAATTACAGAACTTAATAGAGCATCTCAAAACCAATCTTATCAAATCGACCAATTATCTGATTATTCAATGGAACTGCAAAAAAAAGTTGAAGAGGAAAAAGCTAAAGGAAAAGCAAACTTAAGACAAATAAACTATTACGAAAAAAAATTAACAAATATCGATGAAAAATATGAATCTATACTTAAAAAAGCCGAAGCAAGACATGAAGATTTTATGGCAATATACAATACTATGAAAAACAAGTATGATTCAAATGCTAAAAAAGCATCCCAATTAGAAGAAGAATTAGAATTAAATAGAAAGCTTGTAGAAAATAGAAATGAAAAGATAAAAAATCTAGAAACTGATTTAAGAAAAAGAGAATCTCAATTAAGAAAAATTGATCCTAAACTAATCTATCAATGATTTATTTGATAATGCAATTATAAACTTGATACCTTCTTTTGTATTCTGTAATTTTAAATCACCTGCAAAACTAGATTGAACAACAAGTTTAACCATATATAACCCTATTCCCGTACCATAGTCTTTCGTAGTGTAATATGGATCAAAGATCCTTTCAATATCTTCTTCTTTTATTCCACCAGCGTTATCTTCTATCATTAAAATAGTATATTTACCTTTTTCTAATGAATTAATTTTTATATTTCTTTCTTCTATTTTTCTATCATTAAATGCATCTTTTGAGTTTGTAACTATATTTAAAATCACTTGCTCTAATTCACTATCTACACCAAATACTTGTTCATTTGATACATTAATATCAATATTTATATTGTTTGACTCTAAGTGCTTTTCTAATATCTTTAGTATCTTTTCAATTGAATCTTTTAATAAAAAAGTCTTTTTAATCTTTTTAGGGTTAAAAAAATCACTAAAATCATCAATAGTTGTAGACATAAAAGCTATTTGTTCTTTTGTTTTTTGATGAAATTTATCTATAAACTTTTCATCTATTTCATCATATTTATAAGAGTCTTTTACATCATCACAATATAAAGACATAATATTTAGCGGTTGTTTCAACTGATGTACAATAACTCCTATCATTTCCCCTATAGTAGCCATTTTTGATTGATGAATTAACATTTCATTTTTTTTACTTAACTCTTTTTCATTAGTTTTTAAAGAATCAAATAAATCTATATAAACCTTTAGTTTTGAAGAGAGTAATACATCATCAATTGGTTTAGAAATATATTCTACAGCACCTAAATCATAACCTTTTTTTTGATATTCGCTTTTATCATAAATTCCAGTAATAAAGATAATTGGAATATCTTTGGTTTTCTCAATACCTTTTATGTATTCTGCAAATTGAAAACCATCTACTTCTGGCATTTGAATATCACTCAAAATCAAATCTACACTGTTTTCCATTAGTAAAGCCATTGCATCTTGGGCATTTAAAGATGTTAAGATATTAATATCATCAAAATTATCTTCAATCATTAGCTTTAAAGAATAAATATTAGCCTCAACATCATCTAATAATAATATCGTAAATTTACTCATCATACACACCTTTAATAGCCTTTATTATATCTTCTTTTGATAAAGTTTTATCTATGCAAAGACTTGCACTATTTTCTATTTCGTTATCAATTTTAGTATCAGTATTATAGATTATTATAAATCTATTATTTGAATTTTTCATAATCTCTTTTAGTTTTTCTAGATCTAATTTATTAATATCTATAATTATCAAATCAAAACTATTATTCGTATCTATTTTAGTAGTAAGGTCTAACAAAGAACTAACTTGAGTTACATTATTTTCTATTTTTAACTCTACAATTATATTTAAATAATTTATAGGTTCATCATGTAAAAATAAAATATTCTTTTTATTTGTGTTTTCTAGATATTCATCTATCTCTTCATTTTCTATTTCAATAAGGGTTTCAAAACTCTCTTCTACTTCTTTTACTTCGGCCGTTTTATCAACTTTTTCAAGATTTTTTGGAATAACGATACTAAAAGTACTTCCTTCATTTATCTTACTTGTAACTTCAATAGTTCCATTTAGCAATTCAATAATCTCTTTACAAATAGCTAAGCCTAGTCCTGTACCACCATACTTTCTTGTGGTACTTCCATCTACTTGTTTAAATCTTTCAAATATTTTTTCTAACCTATCTTCAGGGATTCCTATTCCATTATCTTCTACATAAATTCTTATATTTTCATCTTCATCTTTGGCAGCTAATTTAATCTTTCCCTCTTCTACAAACTTTAATGAGTTACTTAAAAAGTTCTTTAATACTTGTTTGATTCTATTTTTATCACTATAGATAAAATCAATATCTAAGTTACAATCAAATTCAAAAATAAGGTTTTTTTGCAAAACTTGAGGTTCAATCATATCTTTAATTTCGTACATCATTTTATAAAAATCTATTGTTTCATAATTAAGACTAACTTCTTTAGCTTCAAGCTTTGATACATCTAAAACATCGTTAATTAAACATAGTAAATCATTACCACAACTGTTTATGATTTTTAAATTCTTAACATGCTCTTCTTCTAGTTTATTATCTTTATTTTTTGTCATTACAGAAGAAATTATATTTATAGAATTTAAAGGGGTTTTTAACTCATGACTCATATTTGCTAAAAAATCATCTTTTGATTTATTTGCTTCTTCTAAATCTTTTTTCTGCTTATCTTGTATCATTGTTAATTGTTGTAAGTTTATATATGATTCATTAATATGTTTAGACATATCATTTATACTATTTGATAATTCTTCAAACTCGTCTGATGTACTTATCTTTAAGCTTTCATGATACTCACCACTACCTATAAGTTCCATATGGGTTTTCAATTTATTTATATATGACAAAAAGAAATGTTTTACAATATAAATTAAAACTATAAATAAAAATACAAATAATGAAAGTACCAAAATTATATATTCTTTTATATTTTTATCTATGATTTTGTCATATTCTTTTTGAGATAAACCAATTTCTATATCACCTACATATTTTTTTAGAACAGTAACTTTTTCTTTAAATATAAGCAAATTGTCATTTAAAATCGCGTCTTTGTTTATTCTTGATATCAATTCATTATCTTTTGATACTTCTAAATATGCTAAGTTATCATAGTTTTCAATAACCGTAATAAGAAAAATATTTAATTCAGAAAAGTTTTGTTCATCAAGGTAGTTTGAACTAACAGATGAAATTGTATGTAATATTAAAGTACCCTCTTTTTTTAAAATTGATAGAATAGAAGCTTTTTCATTTTTAATTGCTAAATAGGAAAAAGTAGATAAGAAAACCATAAGAGTAAGTAAAAATATAATTGTAATTTTAGGCAGTAACTTCATCTAAATACTCTTTAAAATAATAATTTTATATATATGATAAATTATTGTAACATAAATTCTAATAAATAATTATTTTGATACAATACAAAAAATTAAATAAAGTAAGTATTAGTATGAACAAAGACGAATATAGTATAAAAATTGAAAAATTAATTAAGTGGGCACATGCCTATTATGTTGAAGACAACCCTCAAGCAACTGACGAAGAATATGATAAATTATCACGTGAATGTTTAGCTTATGAGCAAACATATCCCAAGAACTCACATCCAAACTCTCCAAATAAAAGAGTTGGTGGCTTTGTTTTAGATGGATTTGAAAAAGCATCTCATTTATCAAGAATGTGGTCTCAAGAAGATGTATTTGATACTGAAGAATTAATAGACTGGATAAATAGAGCTAAAAAAGTAAATACAAACTTAGAATTTATGTGTGAACCAAAATTTGATGGAGCTTCGTTAAATCTTATTTATGAAAATGGATTATTAAAACAAGCTATAACTAGAGGTGATGGAAGTATTGGAGAGGATGTTACAAATAATGTAAAAACAATCCACTCTATTCCTTTACAAATAACTGAAAAATCACTTTTAGAAATAAGAGGTGAAATTGTAATCAAAAAAGATGATTTTGAAAAAATTAATGAACAAAGAATAAAAAATGAAGAACCACCCTTTGCAAACCCTAGAAATGCAGCTGCAGGAAGTTTAAGACAACTTGACCCAAATATTACAGCTAAAAGAAAACTATTTTTTAATGTATGGGGAGTAGGAGAAAATAGCCTAGAATTTACAAGAACATCAAATATGATGCAATATATTTATAAACTTGGATTTGCAACACCTCCTTTACAAACAATTACAACTACAGTTGAAGGAATAGAAGAGACTTACAATAAAATAATTGCTTCAAGAAATGATATTGAAATGATGCTTGATGGTATGGTTGTAAAGATAAATGATATCGAAACACAAGAAGAGTTAGGCTATACAGTTAAATTCCCTAGATGGTCATGTGCATATAAATTCCCAGCTGTTGAAAAAACTACTAAAGTGAAAAATATTATACAACAAGTAGGAAGAACTGGCGTTATTACACCTGTTGCAGTTGTAGAAGCAACTTTAATCGATGGGTCAACAGTTGAAAGAGCTTCTTTACATAATTATGATGAAATAGAAAGATTAGATTTAAGAATAAATGACGAAGTAATTATTATAAAAAGTGGTGATATTATCCCTAAAATTACAAAAGTCTTCCATGATAGAAGAGACGGAACACAAGAAGAAGTAAAAAGGCCTACAAATTGTCCTAAATGTGAAAGTGAGCTTTTAGATGAAGGTACACTTATAAAATGTCAGAACTTAGATTGTCCTAGCATTGTTACGAACTCTATAATATATTTTGCTTCTAAAAACTGTATGAATATTGATGGTCTTGGTATAAAAATTGTAGAGCAACTTGTAAATGAAAAAAAGATTTATGATATATTAGATTTATACTCTTTAGAATATGAAAATTTAGCCAATCTAGAAGGATTTAAAGAAAAAAAAATAAATAACCTTTTAAATGCAATCAAAGATACAAAAGGGACACAATTACATAGGGTAATAAATGCTTTAGGTATAGAACATATAGGAGAAGTTGCTTCAAAACAAATCTGTTTAGAATTTGGATTAAATGTAATAAATATAGATTTAGATTCACTAATTGCCCTTGATGGTATCGGGGAACAAATGGCTAAATCATTTGTAGAATTTATGAGAGTTAATCATACATTAGTTTTAAAACTTATAGAGATAATTAACCCTGAAATTGAAGTTAAAATTGAAGTTGAAGAAAATGCTTTTAAAGACAAAACTGTCGTTCTTACGGGAACTATGAGTCAATCAAGAGGTCTTATAAAAAAAGACTTGGAAGCTTTAGGAGCAAAGGTTAGCTCATCAGTATCTAAAAAAACAGATTATTTAATATATGGAGAAGAAGCTGGTAGTAAATATGATAAAGCAGTTTCACTTGGAGTTAATACTTTAACAGAAGAAGAAATGAAAGATTTACTTTAAATTCTTTCACTTTTCTTAAAAATGTTACCTTTTTATATACTTTTAATAGATTATAAGTAAAATCAATAAATAAGCTTAAAATTTCTCTTTAATTACTTTATAATAATTCATAAGTAAAAAAAAAGGGTAATAAAATGAGTGAAAATTACAAAAGAGAAAAATCACTAACTATGACAATGTTAATGACTCCTGATAAAGCAAATTTCTCAGGAAAAAATGTTCATGGTGGGGAAATTTTAAAAATGTTAGATCACGTTGCATATGCATGTGCTGCAAGATATACAGGAATGTATGCTGTAACATTATCAGTTGATATGGTTTTATTTAAAAACCCAATTAAAATTGGTTCTCTCGTAACTTTTCACGCCTCTATAAACTATACCGGTAGAACATCTATGGAAATTGGTATAAAAGTAATTTCAGAAGATATAAAAGACCATACACTTAAAAATACAAATGTTTGTTACTTTACAATGATTGCAATGGATGAAGATGGTAAAACAACACCTGTTCCAAAACTAGAACCTGAAACAGAAGATGAAAAAAGAAGATACAATGATGCTATTGCAAGAAGAGAATCAAGAATGGCATCTAGACATTCTAAATAACTTTAAATAATATACAAAAAAAGGGATGGAAGTTTTTCCATCCCTTTTTTAATGTCCAAAAATATAATTGTATGTATATTATTGGACTTTAATACTTATGAGTTTTTTGATTCAATAAACTCTTCATAAGTTCCTTTGAAGTCAATAATTGAGCCATCTTCTTGAATTTCGATAATTCTATTTGCATAAGCATCTAATAATTCCCTATCGTGAGAAACACAAATTACAGAACCAGGATATGCTAATAATCCTTCTCCCAATGCAATAATTGCCTCTAAGTCAAGGTGGTTTGTAGGCTCATCAAGAACCATAAAGTTTGGTTGTTCTAACATTATTTTTGATAAAAACATTCTGTGTTTTTCTCCACCAGAACAAGATTTAACTTGTTTTTCCTGTTCAGTTCCGTTAAATAACATTCTTCCTAAACAATTTCTAATTTCTGAGATATCAGCATCTCTATCAAAGTTTCTTAACCAATCATATAAAGTTATATCACCATCAATTAAATCTGTTGCATTTTGAGGGAAATAACCATTTTGAATAGTTGCACCCCAATGAATTGTACCTTCATCTGCTTTTAATTTTTCTACTAAAATTTCACATAAAGTTGTTTTACCAATACCATTTGGACCAATTAATGCAATTTTGTCATCTTTTTCAACTGTAAATGAAATATCTTTTAATACAGTTTCACCATCAAATGATTTTGATATATTTTTAACAATTAATAACTCTTTACCAACTTCTCTTTTTTGTTTAAAAATAATAGATGGATCTCTTCTACTTGATACTTGAATTGCACTAACATCTAATTTATCAAGTTGTTTTTGCCTAGAAGTCGCTTGTTTTGCCTTTGAAGCATTTGCAGAGAATCTAGCAATAAACTTTTCAAGTTCTTCTTTTTCTTTTAATTTTTTATTCATATCAGTTTGTTGTTGCTTAGCTATTACAGTTGAAGCAATATACCAATCATCATAATTACCAGAGAACTCTCTAATTTGTTTAAAGTCAACATCTAAGATATTAGTACAAACAGCATTTAAGAAGTGTCTATCGTGAGAGATTACTACCATAGTACCATCATGGTGTTGTAATTGGTTTTCTAACCAACCAATAGTTTCAATATCAAGGTTATTTGTAGGCTCATCTAAAAATAAAACATCTGGTTTTGGATATAAAACTTGTGCAAGTAAAACTTTAAATTTATCTCCACCTGTAACTGTAGACATTAAATCATTTTGTTGAGATGCAGGGAAACCTAAATCTTCTAAAATTTTTGTAATTTTTATATCATATTCATAAGTTGGATCTTCTTCACAACAAACGATTTCCAGTTCACCAAGTTTATCACCAATTTCATCAGTGTACTCTTCTAAGTAAAGTTTTTCTTTTTCTTTAATTGCATCATAAAGTCTTTTATTTCCTAAAAGTACTGTATCAAAGATTGAATACTCTTCATAAGCAAATTGATTTTGTCCTAAAGTTCCAACTTTTTTACCATTCTGAACTTGAACTTCACCCTCAGTAGCATCTTCAATTCCTGAAAGTATTTTTAAAAAAGTTGTTTTACCAGCACCATTTGCACCAATAAGACCATATCTTTTACCTGTATCTAGTTTTATATTTATATCTTGAAATAGCACTCTTGCACCGAATGCTTTTTTAAGGTTAACTGTTTGAACCATTTATTAAATTCTCCGTTATATTTTATGTCGCGATTATATCTAATTTTTACTATATTTTTTGTTAGATGAACTATTCTTAACAAACTATTTATTTTTTTATATAAAAAAGTAATTGATTTATTCTAGAATATTAGCTATCTCTTTAATTGCATCTTCATTTTTAAGACTAAATTTTATTTCAATTCTTCTTGATTCATCTTTATCTTCTATTCCTTTTTTGTCATAAATAGGATCTAGAAAAGAACGTCCACTTGCAACTATTAAATTTTTCAAATTCTCTTTTTTCTGAAAATCAAGAGATAAAAGAAAATCCATCACAGAGTATGCTCTTTTTTGAGAAAGTTCTAAGTTATAAAGAAAAGTTCCTTTTGAATTTGTATGCCCTTCTATTATGATTTTATCAATATGTTTATTTATCTCTTCATTTTCTAAAATTGTATAAAAATAATCATAAATAGCATCCTTTAAAGAATTTTTTGAGCTCTCTTTTAATTCAAATTTACCTTCATCAAACAAAATATTTGAAGATAGTCTTATTGCACCATTTTTAGGGTCAATTTGCATATTTTTACCTAGTTTATTTTTTAATAAACTTATGACTTTTATTTTTATTCCAGTAAGATTTTTGATTTTTGATTTTGTTGAAAGTAAATCTTTTGAAAGTATACTATGTCTATTTTCTGTATCTTTTAATTTTTGAGATAATACTTTTATTTCATCATCAAGAAAACCATTTTTTTCTTCAAATGATTTTATAAGTGCTTGTTTTTCTAATACATCTTCTAATAAACTATCTAGTCTCTTGTCTTTTTCTTCTAAGCTTAACTCTACTTTTTTTAGACTTATTTCTAAATCTTCTTTTTGAGTATTTAATTGTGAAATTTCTTTTTCAAAACTCTTTTTTTCATCTAAAAATATAACTATTTTTTCATCTTTTATTTTTAAATTTGAATCTAATTTATTAATATCTGAAAGTAAAGATTTTTTTTCTTCTTCTAAACTTTTTAATCTCTTTTCTAAGTCATCTTTTGTTGTTGAAAAAAGAGCTAATTTACTTTTTTTATCTATTAACTCTTTTTCTTGTTTACTAAGTATAGACTCTTTTTTTTCTAATACAAGTTTTAGTTTTTCATTTTCCAATAATCTTTTCTTTAAGTCACTTTTAGTATCTTCAAAATCAAATTTCACTTTTTTTAGGTCTTTTCTTGCTTGTTCCAAATCAGTTACAGTATTTTTTATTTTTAACTCTTTTTGGATTAACTCTTTTTTATTTTTTTCTAATGCAATTTTTTCTTTTTTTAAAGTTTGTTCTAATATATTTGATTCTGATTGAAGTAGTGAGTACTTAACAATAATTGCCCCAATAAGTAAGATAAAGACAAAAAGCAATCCTGCCATTAAATCTGCATAAGATATCCAAAAGTTTGTATTACTATCTTTGTTCATCTTTTGAACTTTCATTTAAATCTTTTTGAATTAAATTCTTACCTAAGTCTTTCAAATCACTTGATACTAATTCAAAAGAAGATAAAACAGAATATATCTCAGACTTTACAGCTTTTGAGTGTTTGTTTTGAGCATCGACTGAATTTGATAAAGAGGCATTAGTTTCTAAAACTAAAGAGTTTAGTTTTTCAAAACTTTCAAGAACTAAATGTTGTTTTTTACTTGCATCATCAAACACTTTAGTTAAATTCTCATAACTTTGAGCAAGTTTACCCTCTATAATTTTATGCTCTACATCTAAATCATTAATTGTATTTAATTTTGTTTTTGCAATTTCATCTAATTTAAAAATAAACTCTGGAGTTAAAATTGATTCTAACTTCTCTAAAAGCTGTTCATTTTGATTTTTAGTATCTGCTAAAGTTAAAAGTTCAATTTCTTCTTTGTTCCATACTAAATCTTTATATTGTAATTTGATATCTTCTAAATTATTTTGTATTTTTGTCAAACCTCTTTTTTCAAAAAAAGTCCACCAAATAGATAAGAATATTCCATATATAGAAGCATAAAAAGCCGTTCCCACACCACTTAATAAGATTGTGATTTCACTTTCTAAAGCTTCTTTAGATTCTACTGTAAAATTAGGCATAGATATTGCAATGGCAGTGAAAGTTCCTAAAATACCCAAGGTTGGGAATATAGAAGCTGCAATACTTGCGAAGTTATCATTTCTTATATTTTTAACATAGTTATCAAAAAATAGGTCAATATCACCATAAGATTTTTTCTTCCCTGCAATAATTAGCTCATTTGAAAGTAAATACTGATCAATTTTTTCAACTACTGTATCTAAAGAATTACGATAAGAGGCAAAAGAATACCAAGCATTATGGGAAATAAAAAAAATAAAAATAAGTAAAATAAGAAATATTATAAGAACTGAATGAAATTCTACTTTTAAAGGAATAAAATTTAAATACCCTAAAAGTATCATTGCAAAAAGAGCAAAAGGAACGGATAAAATCATAAAAAATCTAGGAAAAGTATTTATTTTTCTTTCGGATAACTGAATCATTTAACACTCCAATAAAAAGTATCAAATATTGTATCATAAAACGATATATTTGTTAGTATAATTTATAGACCATTAAGGTCTATAAACTTTTATATTTTTGTAGTTTTCAGCATCTCTTAAATACTGTGCATGTAATTGACTTAATATCCCTTTATCACAGTAAAAAAGATACTCTTTATTTTGAGGAAGTTTTTTAAACTCTTTTTTTAAATTATAAAATGGTATCTTTATAGTTTCGCAAGAAGTTTCAATACATTCATTTCCTTGTCTAATATCTATAATCGTATATTTGCCATTTGATATATCACTAACTGTTTCCATTTGTCCTATATCTTTTACATCATTTACAATTTCATCAACAGAAATGCTTACAGAGTCTTCAACTGCTTTATCTAAAACTGAATAATCAAATTTCTTAGCTTCTTTTTCCATTCTGTTATAAGAACCATGTGTTACTGGGTTTTTTGATATAACACCACAATACTCAGGCATAGCTTCAGCAAAATGCCTTGTACCAATTTTACTTGCAATATCAATTATTTCTGGTTTATTCATAGTTGATAATGGTCTAATAACTAACTTATTAGTAGATTGGTCTATTAAAGCTAAATTTCTTAATGTTTGACTTGAAACCTGCGCTACACTTTCACCTGTAAGAAGTGCATCAATTCCCATTTCATCAGCAATCTTTTCTGAAGCCATTAACATAAGTCTTTTTAGTGTTACACCCATATATGATTCATGAGTTGATTTAAATATTTCAGTAACAACATCATCAAAAGGAACAGATATAAAAGATACTTTGTGAGATGAACCAAACTTACTCCACAAGTATAAAGCAACTTGTTTTACTCCAATTTCATGTGCAACACCACCTAAGTTAAAAAAGATAAAGTGTGTTTTTATTCCTCTTTTCATAGTTAAATAACTAGCAACAGTAGAATCAAACCCACCTGACATAAGTGATAAGATATCACCTTGCGTTCCTAAAGGAAAACCACCTAAACCTCTATGTTTTAAAGTAATGATATTCAATTGATTATTTAATAATTCAATATTTATAGTAACTTCTGGATTATGTAAATCTACACCTTTTGATTCATTGTGAGCTAACATATATCCACCAACTGTCTGTTCTATATTTATAGATTTAAAATCATGTGTTCCTGAACGTTTAGCTCTAATAACAAAAGTCTTACCTTCTATCTCTTTTGACATTTGTTCATTTACAATTACTTTTATTTCATCTAATGTAGTTACTTTATCAAATTGTAAAGCTTCTAGTACTAACTCTATACCTGGTGTTTCAAGTAGTTTTTGTCTTACTTCAACAACAACATCTATTGGACATACAACTTCTATCTTATCAAAGAATTTTTTTGTTTGTATATCTTCGGAAATACGAGTTACTAGTTTTTGAATATTCCCATAAAGTTGTCCTACCATTTGTCTTTTAGCGGATGAACCCTTTATCATAATCTCAGGGAAAAATTTTAGTATAAATTTTTGTGTCTTTATTTCTGACATTTCCATTATAATTAGAACCTTATTTTTTAATAGGCGGAATTATAACATAAGAGTAGTAAAGGATAGATAGTAGGATAATTATTGAGTTTATAGTTTATTATTAATATAATTTACAAGCTTTATATCTTCTTCTACAATATGTCTAACAAAAACATTTTGAACAAAGTTATAAAGTTCATTACCAGATTTACTTACACTAAGAATAGGTAAATTTAAAGAAATAAAGTTTAGCATCTCTAGTAATTTAGTATGGAGTATTTTGTGTTCTTTAAGTAAAGGATAATTTATAGATGCCATATATTTTTCTTCATTCTTAAAATGTTTATTGACATAAGAATATAATTCATCAACAACAGCATTCAAAGATTTTTTTTGTTCTTTTTTGTCATTTCTTAGATAAATATCATTTGCTTTTCTTGCAATTTCAAATAACTTTTTGTGCTCAGAATCAATTTTTATATTTCCTACAATATATTCATTTTTCCATTGGATAAAGTTCTTATCATCGCTCATAAAGATCCTTTAAAAATGTTAATGTATAACAATTATTAATATAACTTCATGCATGATATAATTATATAGTATTTTTTAAAAAATATTAATTAATATAAAAAAAAGCCAAGAGAAACTTTCTTGACTTTTTATATATTTTTATTTGATATATTCTACAACATCCTCTAGTTTTTCTCTTAATTGAGTAGATTGTTCATTTACTCTATAACCAAAAGGAATTACCACTGCAACTTGATATTTTGTTGTATCAATTTCTAAGATTTCTTCTACTTTTTCTTTTTCAAAACCTTCAACTGGACAAGAATCTATTCCTTTAATACCAGCTGCTGTCATCATATTTCCAGCTGCAATATAATTTTGCCTAGCTGTCCACGCTAAAATATTCTCATCTGTTGATAAAGTATTAGCTAAATGATCAGAATAAAGTTTTAAATAAAAATCATACTTTTCTTCTGGCATTTCACGTCTAGCAAACTTTCTTCTTGGAACTCCTGATTCTGGCTTCACATTTTCAATTGCTGCAAGATATATCACTAAGTGAGAACAAGTTGTAATTTGAGGTTGATCCCAACACACAGGTTTTAACTTCTCTTTTAATTCATCATTTGTAATAACTAAAAATTTCCAAGGTTCCATTCCAAACGAAGAAGGAGACTTTCTTCCTGCTTCCAAAATAAACGTCATATCCTCTTCAGAGATTTTTTTTGTATCGTCAAATATCTTACAAGCATGTCTAAAATCCATTGCTTCCATAAATGTTTTATCCATAGTTTTCCTTTTTATTTAGTTTTATATATTATTTTAAAAAATTATCTTCTAGTGTATTTTTAAACTTTATAAGTTCATTATTTATATCTAAATCACTTTTAAATATATCATGAATTGAATATGTTTTTAACATACTTGCTCCACAAAATTGAAATACTTTATGAACTGCATAATTAGCTTCATCTAAAGATAAACCTTCAAAAAAGCCTTCATTATTTGAAAATTCACTAGTAGGACAATTATATGTTAAACTTAACATATATTTTTTATCTGTCATTAATCCACCGCTTCCATATTTTTTTGAACTATCGTCCCTACTTCTTCCATCATTTTTATATGTAACAGTATTACCACCACCTGAGAAAATCTCATCAATATACTTTTTTGTAATCCAAGGTACAGACATCCAATAAACTGGGTATTGAAGAAGGATAACATCTGCCCAAGCAAATTTATCAAGCTCTTCTTGAACATCATATCCTTTTTCAATATGAGTATATTTGACATTAAAATTATTAGTTTTTAAAAAGCTTTTTGCTTCATCAACAAATAATTGAGTTAATTTTCCTTCTGCAACTTCATCATATTTTTGATGACCATTAATTATTAATACATTTTTCATTTTATTTCCTATTTTATTACTCTGCTCTGACCAGAAACTTTTATTGAACTATTCTCTATATCTGTATACTCTACATAGAGCTTAGAAGGAGAATCCATATCAAAACCTTGTAAGATTTCTATTTCACCTGATATTTTGTTTTTTGTACTTCGTAAATATTCTCCAAGTGCAATAGCAGCAGAACCCGTTGCAGGGTCTTCATACACACCACCAAAAGGAAATGGATTTCTAGAATGATATAAAGTATTATTTTCTTTCCAAAGAACACTTATTGTTGTTATATTATGTTCTCTTGATAGTTCTTTTGCTTTTTCAAAATCGTATTTCATATTTTCTAAAGTTTTTTTCTCTTTTACAAAAATTATTAAGTGAAAATTACCAGAATATGATTTTTTAATTGGGTAATTACTATCTAAATCATCTTTTGAAAAATTAAACACATCTATAAAAGAATCAATTATCTCATCAGTAAAATCTTCAGTTTTTGTAGAAACAGAGCTAATAGAAGTAACTGTTGCATTATTCTTTTCTACTATATTAATAGTAATACTTCCATCATTTAGATTAAGTTTATATTCTCCAAGACCAAAATCTTCTGCTAAAACATGACCACTTGCAATAGTAGCATGACCACAAAAAGCTATTTCCATTTCAGGAGAGAAATATCTTATTCTGAACTCTTTATTATTTACTTTTATTAAAAATGCAGTTTCTGAATAATTTACTTCTTTAGCAATTGAAAGCATTTTTTCATCGCTTAACATCTCATCAGTAATAACTACACCAGCAGGGTTTCCTCCCATATTTTCATATGAAAAGCCAGATATTTTATGAATATTCATTTAAAACTCCTCTTAGATTTTAGAAATTATATACCTTATAAACTTAATATTCTCTTACTTTACTTTATGTAAGTAATAGAGTTAAATATAGATTATGGTATACTTTTCAAAGAAAAAGGAAAAATATGTATTATATAAATGATAAAGAATATAGATGTTCCGTTTCTGTTACGTTAGATATATTTAATGACAGATGGAAATTAGCCATAATTTGGCATTTAATAGATTGCGATAAAAGATTCAAAGATTTGCATGAAGTTATATCTGAAATCACTCAAAAAACATTGACTGTAAAATTAAAAGAATTAGAAGAAAAAAATATTATTCATAGGGAAGTTTTTGCAGAAGTTCCTCCAAAAGTTGTATATTCACTTACACCTTCTGGTAAAAAGCTTACACCAGTACTAGAAGAAATGTATAAATGGGGAATTGATTATGTTGAAACATTTGGAGAAGTTACAGAAGATGACCTTTGTAAGACAACAATTTGTGATAAATAAAACTTATAATTGAAAAACTTCACGTTTTCTAAACATTAAAAGTGTATTATGACAATAAATTTATTATTAGGAAAAAGAATGACTAAAATTATTAGAAATGTATTGCTTTTAATAGCAATGATTTCAAGCTTAAACGCAGCACAAAGTATTTCATCGAATGAAATTAAAGAAATACAAAATCTTGAACTTTTTAAAAAAGCAAAAGTAGATGTACAACAAGGGTTTGACGCAGGAAGTGTTTATGTTTTAAATGTAACTGTACAAGGAAGAAGTGATAAAATTTTTCTTACAAAAGACAAAAAATATTTAATTGCAGGAGATGTAATTAGTACAAAAACAGGTCAACCGTTAGAAGTACCTGCTGATTTAAAACCCACTTTAGGGAAAGAAGCATTTACTTTTGGAACAGGAAAAGATGAATATGTTTTATTTACTGATCCAGAATGTCCTTATTGTAAAAAGTTTGAAGAACATTTTCCAAAAATCGAAGATAAAGTAAAAATTAGAGTATTTTATTTCCCTTTAGATTTCCACAAAAATGCTAAAGATATTTCACTTTATGTTATGAGTCAAAAAAACTATAAAGATAAAGTAAATGCTATGATAAATACTACAAAAGATACGCCTGCATTTAAAAATAAAAAATATGCAAAAGGTGAAAAAGAGAAACTTCAAAAGCATTTAGATTCACAACTTGAAGTTGCTAAAAAACTAGGGATTAGAGGAACTCCATCTGTTTATGATAAAGATGGAAACAAAGTTGTTTGGGCTGCAATGCTTCAAAAGTATGGTGTAAAAGTACAATAAACCTTTTACAGAAACTAGCATGTAAACTCTAATATTCTATTTAAAAGTTTACATGCTTTATTTTACTTCATTTGATATTTCAATTAAATTTCCATCAAAATCATAAAAATATAATGACCTAAGAGGATATAAACTTCCTGTTCTTGGTACATCATATTCAATAATTTTAATACTGTTAGATTCAAGTTTTTCTTTTATAACATCTAGAGGAGTATCACTTATAAAACATATATCCATAACACCTACTTTAAACTCTTTTGCTTTAGGAACAGCAATAGTATTTTTTTCATGAAGATTGATTTTTTGATTTCCAATTTTTATACAATACCGACCTTTTGCAAATTCAATTATTTCTAAGCCTAAAATATCTTTATAAAACTTTGCTGTTTTTTCTATAGAAGTTGTATGTAATACAAAATGATCAAGTCCCTTTATCATTTTTTATCCTTTTTATTTTCATTAATTCATTATATTCAATTAAAAAATATAGAGTTTGTTCTATATAGTATTTAATAGCTTTTTTAGTTGTACTATCTAGTTTTCTAACTCTTTGTCCTCTTATTGTCTTTCCATTTCCAAAAAGTAAATTATATTTATCATCTAATGATATACCTCTAAACCAACCAATGTGTATATAGTCTTGATAAGTTTTAATATAACAAAAACCACCCTCTTTTGTAAAAAAGGAAGTTATGTTTTTTGAATACTTTTCTTTTACTTCTTTACCAATAGACTTTTTGATTAATCCTCTTACTTCTAAAAACAACTCAGCATGTTCTGAATTTAAATCTTTATCAAACTGCATAATAGCTCCACAATTCATTTATATGATATATTTTAGTATTTTAATATAAATTAATAGTTAAGTTAAATTTATGAATTTAGATAATACAATGAATTATAAATTAATTATTTAATTAGAAAAGGGGTTAAGATGAAGAAGATACTTATATTATTATTGGCAGCTACATATTTGTTGTCAATGGAGATTAGCATTGGTGTTGTACCACAACAAAGTCCTTTAAAACTTTCAAAAAAATGGATTAAAGTAACTAATTATTTATATAAAGAGACCGGAATAAAAGTTATATTTAAAACTGAAAAATCTATTCCTAAATTTGAAAAAGAATTGTACGCAGGGAAATATGATATATCGTATATGAATCCATATCATTTTATTGTTGCAAATAAAAAGCAAGGCTATGAAGCTTTTACAAGAGCAAATAAGAACATTGTTGGAATTGTTCTATCAAAAGAGACAAAAGTTGATTTTACGAAAGAGAACATGAAAGGAAAAACATTTTTATTTCCTGCTCCAAATGCTTTTGCAGCTACTTTATTACCTAAATTAGAATTCAAATCAAAATTTGATTTTGATATAGATAAAGAAGCTAGAGTACTATATGTAAATTCACATGATTCAGTATACAAGGGAATTTCTAGAGATATTGGTTATTTAGGTGGAGGGATAATTAGAACATATAATAACTTTATTGATAAAAATGATAAAGACAAGCTCCATATTGTATATAAAACATCACCATATCCAAGCCATCCTATTGCATCACACCCTAGAGTGAGTCAAGATGTTGTTACTAAAATTCAAAATGCTTTTATTAATATGCCAGATGAAATAAAAAAAGTTCTTAGTATTAAGGCTTTTAAAGTAACTGACTCTAAAGAGTTTGATGTAATTCAAGAGCTTGGAGTAAAAAATAAATAAGTTTTAACATGTCATTTAAATATAGGTTTATTTTATCTTTTGTACTGCTAGAAATATTTTTTATACTACTAATTGTTAGTGTAAACTTTATAGCTATTAGTGATTCATCAAAATCTTTAACAAAAGATAAAATAGAATCAAATATAACTTTTCTTGAACAATTACTAAAAATACCTGTTAGTATTTATGACACAGGTACATTAGATGATTTACTAAAAAGTACAGAAGACTTGAAATATATTAATTCAATCATTGTTTTGGATTCTACAGATAGAATTTTATCAAAGAAATATAACTTCAAAGAAGAAAAGATTGAACAAGTTCTTCAAAATAAAGAAAATAGAGAGCTTATAGTAAATGATAGTACTTTTGAGATACGTTATAAAAAAATGTTCGAAGAAGAAACCTTTTTAGGTTCTATATTAATAATTTTTGATACTAGTAGTAATACAAAATTTATTAAAAAAAATAAAACTAACACTATTCTTATAGTATTAGTAGAAATTATTATATCAACTTTCTTATCCTATTTAATAGGAAGTAGACTTACTTTAATGCTAACAGAGCTTACTCAAGTTGCACAAGATATTGGTAATAAAAAAGACGTAAGCATACCTTATTTAGATAAAAAAGATGAAATAGGACTCCTATCTAATTCTTTAGATAATATGTATAAACAATTACATGAGTCATATATAAACTTAAAACAGTTGACAATAATTCAAGATAAACAAAAAAGAGAACTTGAACAAGCTAATAAATCAAAAGATGATTTTCTAGCAAATATGAGTCATGAATTAAAAACACCATTAAACTCAATCAATGTTATATCTTCTGTAATGATGAAAAATAAAGATGCCACATTAAATGAAAAGCAAGTAAAAAATCTTAATATTATCAATAACTGTGGAAATGACTTACTTTTCTTGATAAATGACGTACTAGATATATCTAAACTTGAAGCAGGAGAAATCAACCTTGATTGTACTACTTTTAATTTACATGAAACAATTTTAAATATAAAAGATATGTTTGAACCACAAGTTAAAAACAAAAATCTAGAGTTTGTATTTAAATATGATGAAAATGTTCAAATAATATATTCTGATAAACAAAGAATAAAACAGATAATAAAAAATCTTTTAAGTAATTCATTAAAATTTGTAGAAAAAGGGGCTATTGAGCTTATTGTAAAAGATTCTGACAAAAACTTTAGCATTTTGATTAAAGATGATGGAATTGGAATTGATGACGAGAAACTATTGCATATTTTTGATAGATTTAAACAAGCAGACTCTAGTACAACAAGAAAGTACGGAGGGACAGGTTTAGGACTAGCTATTTGTAAAGAACTAACTACTCTACTAGAAGGGACAATAAAAGTAAAAAGTAAAGTTGGGGTTGGAACAATATTTAAACTAACACTTCCTAAAAATGAAGATAAGGTTTCAAATATCGTTCTTGAAGAAAAAGTTAAACCAATTGAAATAAAAAGCGATACTCCAAAAGTAAAAAATAGTTCTATAAAAAGTAATATAGGAAAAGAAAAAGTACTTATATTGAATAATGATCCTTTAACATTTATAGATTTTGTAATAAAAGTAAAAGATTCATATGATGTAAATCAAATTGATTCTTTAGTAGAATTAATAAAAGAGATAAAAGAAAATAAATATCTTGCAATAATAGTTGATACTACTAAAATTAATCAATTAGATTTAAAAAAAGTTCTTAGTTTTATTCCTAGTAACTTAATTTTAATCAATGATGAAAAAGTAGAAATAGAACAATCAATTATTGAAGCATCAATGGAACAGTTTGTTAAACCATTAGATACAAATAAATTAATATCATATATAAATACAAGCAAGGATAACAATGGAAAAGTTTAATATTTTATTATTAGATGATGTTGAAATGAACTTACACTCATTAAAGTTAATAATAGAAGATAGTTTTGATATAGAGATTCACACAGCTTTAAATGCAAAAGATGCAATTTCTATTTTAATGGAAAATCAAATTGATTTGATTTTAAGTGATATTCAAATGCCTGATATTGATGGTTTTCAATTTGCTGAATATATAAAAGGAATAAAAAAACTAAAAGAAATTCCAATAATTTTCATAACAGGAATATACGATAAAGATGAATATGAACAAAAAGCTTATAACTTAGGCGTAATTGAATATATTACTAAGCCAATTGATGATGTTCTTTTAACTTCTAAATTAAAAGTTTATATAGATTTATATGAAAGTAAAAGAAAAAATGAAGCACAAATAGCTCAAAAAGATAGCATCTTAATTCATCAAACAAAAATGGCTACTATGGGTGAAATGATAGGTGTTATATCCCATCAACTTAAACAACCTCTAAATATATTATCTTTATATTGTGATGAAGTAAGTACTGGTCATAAATATGGTGAAATAGATGATGAATTTGTTGCTGATTTTTCTAAAAATACAAAAGAGCAAATAGAATTCTTGACAAAAACAATTGATGGATTTAGAAACTTTTTTAATCCAACAAAAGAGAAAAGAGTCTTTAAATTAAAAGATGCAATTGATAATACTTTTAGTCTTTTAGATAAGCAAATAGAGAACAATAATATAAACTTAGAATTAGATATAAAAAATGAAACAGTTTATGGAGTAAGAACTGAATTAGAACAAGTGATTCTAAACTTAGTAACAAATGCAAAAGATGTATTTATAGATAGAGATAAAAAAGATAGAAAAATCAAAATAAACTCTGTATCTACGGATAAATATACAGTTTTAGTGATAGAAGACAATGCAGGAGGAATCAAAGAAGAAAATATAGAAAAAATATTTGATCCTTATTTCACAACAAAAGACTATGGAACAGGAACAGGTTTATATATGGTAAAACTGGTTGTAAAAACTAGTTTCAAAGGAGACTTAAAAGTAGAGAACTCTTCAACAGGAGCAAAGTTTGTAATTGCATTACCTAAAGAAAAGTCAACTAATTAAATCAGGGTTAATCTGTTTTAATTGGGACTCTCTATGTTCTAAAAGATCACTTACAGTAATAATCTTTTCTTTTTTAAGTTTAATTATATTTTCTAACTTATCAATTTCGTCATGGGCTGAAACTAACTGTTCTTCTAAATCTTTACAAGTAACATTTAAAGAAGTAATTTCTTTACGTAGATTTTCAATATTTATTTTAAAATTCTCTATTTCTTTGTTTTTTACACCTAAAATATTTTCTATTCTTTCATTTGTATTTGATAACTCTTTTTCAAAAAAGTTTAATTGACTAACTTTTCCTTGTCTTTTTTCTTTTTCACTTTTTAACTGACTTTGAAGTTCTTGAAGAGCAGTTGTTAACTTATGAATATATTGTTTTTGATTTGCAACTTCATTTTTCACTTGAGAAGATTCAAGTTTTGTATTTTTTATTTGTTCTATTACTTTTTTATGAAATTCTCTTTTCTCTTGTACTTCTTGTGTTGATAAAAAGCCTATATTTACATATTCAAATCCATTATCTGATATGATTTGAAAAATTGTAGAGTTTACATAAAATTCCTCATTTTTAGAATCAGCAAATTTTATATTTCCATTCCAACTTTTTCCTTTTTTTACTATTTCCCAAATATCTTCTATAAAGTTACTATCAATCTCTTTATGTAATAGATTTTGCATAGGTTTATTTAAAACATCTTCTGATTTTAAACCAAAAGACTCTAAAAGTAATGAATTCATGAAAATAATTTCTTTATTATTGTTCATCTTAAAAACAACTGCAACATTATCTAAAATTGCCGAGTATTGTTCTAATTCACCATTTTTTTGTCTTACTAAATCATTAAAATATTTTTTTTCACAAACATCTTGTATATTAGAAATTATATTCTCAATATTTATTGGTTTTAAAACATAGTGGTTTACATTTAATTCTATAGCCCTTAAAAGATATTCAGATTCTGTTCTTGCTGTAGTATAAATAATAGGAACCGCGTGACCTTCTTCTCTTATTTTCTCAAGCATTTCTATACCATTCATCTTAGGCATATTTATATCACTTAAAATTAAATCAACATTACCATTTAGCTGTTCTTTTTTGAAAGTTATATATCCTTCTTCTCCATTTGAAGCAAGTAAAACATTTTTAAAAAATCTTTTTAGTGTTTTTCCTAATCTTTCTCTAGCTAAATCTTCATCTTCTACATATAAAATAGTTAATGAACTTAAAAACTCTTCATTAAACATTTCTTTATCCTTTTTTATAAGTAAATTGGTAATTAGTACATTATATGATTTATATACTTATATATTACTATATATTATTTAATTGTTATAAAAATTTAATTTTTATATTAAAAGTACATTTTAAGAAATTAGTTTATTCCACAATAGTGTTATCTACCAGCCTATTAATAGTAAAAAAGTTCTAGAAAAAGATAATTGTATTTAGAATTTTAAAATTATTTTTCATAAAAAAATAGTATTTTAATTTTAACTTTAATAAAAAGATAATTAATGTAAAATGAACTTTTAAATTATTATAGTAAGGGATATTTTAATATTATTATGAAACGTGAAACAATAAAAATGATAGCAGCTGTAGGTTTTACACTAGCTATCTTAACTGCTTATTCAGTTTTAAATTATTTTTATGAAAAAAATCGTTTAATTGCACAAATTGATAAACAACTTTATTCAGCAGCAGTAGCAGTACCTTTTGTATTGGTAAATGATTTTCATGACAGAACAACAACTTCTACATCAATTAGCATTAGTGAAGACAATCAAAATATCAAAAATCTTTCAAAACTTAATAACCAATTAGGAACAAAATTTCTTTATACAGTAATTCGCGATATTAATGGTATATATAGAATTAGTAGCTCTAGTGCCTTAGCATCTGAAATAGCAAAAAATAAAGAAGTTCGATACTTTACTCCTTATCCCGATGCAAGTGAGGTTTTAAAGAAGAGTTTTGAAAACCCAAGTATTAATTTTATCAAACCAAATAAAATCTATAAAGCACAGTATGTACCTATATTTAGTGATAGATGGGGAACATATCGTTCTATAGTTCTTCCTATTCGAACTTTAAAAGGAAAACTTTATGTCGTAGGTGTAGATATGGATATTACGTATGTAAATACTGTTTTAAAAGAAAATACAATAAAAACAATTCTTTCATTTTTTTTATTTTTAATTTCAATTATACCTATTGTCATAACATATAATTTAATGTTAAAACGTAAACAAAAAGAATACCAAGAAGTACATAAACTTTATATAGACAAATCAAAACTATCTATTACAGATCCTCTTACAAAGCTTTATAACCGTTACAAGCTAGATTATGAACTAGAATTACAATATAATAATTTACAAAGAGGAGGAAATCCTTTTTCTTTATTAATCTTAGATATTGATCATTTTAAAAATATCAATGATCAATATGGACATCAAACAGGAGATCAAGTTCTACAACTCTTTGCAGATATTCTAAAAAAGAATTCTAGAATAACAGATACTGTTGGTCGCTGGGGTGGTGAAGAATTTATGGTTATTTATCCAAATAGTGATTTAGAAAAAGGATTCATATTAGCTGAAAAACTACGTTTATCAATTATGGAATCAAAAGAAACTCAAAAGTATAATCTAACTGTTAGTATTGGTGTAGGAGTTTGTAAAAAGAATATTAATTTAGATCAATTTCTAAAAAAAGTAGATGAAACACTTTATCAAGCTAAAAAAATGGGGCGTAATCAAACTATAAAAGTAATATAAAATGAAAATCTTTGTATAAATATATATGTCTTAAAAAAGACATATATATTTAACTTTATCTACTTTTAATAAAATAGATTCTAAAGAAAAAGATATGTCAATTTTTATAGAATAGATATATAAATTTCTATTTCATCTTCTTTACTATATTTTTCAAAATCAATTGTATAAGCTCTTTTATATTCACTCTCATTTGCAAAGTAATCCCAAATCTCTTTCCAACAATCAATTACAATATCAGGTAATTCACCTTTTTTTGAAAAGACTAAATATCTTTGATCTTTTATTACTATTGCATTTTTTGGTTTTGTTACTTCTACAGCAACTGTTACTTTATAATCACCATTTACATCTGATGCATAATCTGAATAAACTCCATACATATCAAAGTTTTTACTTTTATTAAATGTCGCACCAAGTATATTTTTATCTTGATAGTCTTCCCACAGCTGAACAATCTTTGCTGTTTCAGTATCTTTTTCGTTTTCGTTATTAGTTATTACACTTAGACCTGATAACATCAATTTATCTATTTCTCGTACTACCATATTCTCTCTTTTTAAATTTTTTTAATACTGCAATAAATTCTTATCTTAGCTTATGATTTTTTTACAAACTCTTGTTTTAATTTTATAGCACCAACTCCTGGTACTTTACAATCAATATTATGACCATCATTGCCATCAACAAGTCTAATACCTTTAATTTTAGTACCAACTTTTATACCAGATGTACTACCTTTTACTTTTAAATCTTTAATAACAGTTACATCATCACCATCACTTAACAATGTTCCATTTGAATCTTTTACAACTAAGACATCTTCATCTTCTTCATTTACTTCATCTTTTGACCACTCGTGGGCACATTCAGGGCAGATAAGTAAACTACCATCTTCATAAGTATACTCTCCAGCACATTTAGGACAATTTGGTAATTGTTCCATTTAAATCCTTTTTTATTTTTTCAATTTCGTATCATATCAAAACTCATGTTATGCTTTGATAATTAAGTTTGTATAAATTTATCAAATCTACTATCCATGCAAGAACTGATATCTGTAGTTATAAATTTTCCTTTATAAAACATAGAAAAAATAGTTGCCGGGCTTGGACAATTTTGAGCTTCCTCTTTTGTAGTTAATTTATTTATTTCTAAATCTATTCCTCTTTTCTCACAAGATTCTTTTAATGAGCTTAAAACATGATATTCACTAAAAGGACACCTATTTGAATAATAAACTACACACTTGTTTTTGTTTACAATTTGTTTTTTCACACAATCATTGAACTTAGCAAAAGAAGTATCATCACTTAAATTTAAAACAATTAATAAAAAACCATCTTCTGTTTCATCAACTATTTCAAATCCTTGTTTTAAAAGCCACTTTGTATCACTCATAAAATGCATCTTTTTTTTACCTACTACAGTAACAAGACCCTTTAATTTTAACTTTTTACATCTATTTATTGCATTTTCTAATAAAGCTTTTCCATGACCTTGTTTTTTATATTTTCCACTAACCCAAAAACAACCAAGATACAAAAAATTTGGGGCAAATATTGGAACCCAAGCTTTAGAAGAAGGAATAGTTTCTAGAAAGACTTTTGCTCTTTGATCTAATTTTTCAAAAACAAAACCATTTTCAAGTTCTGATTCTATCCATGTTTTCTTTGCTTCATAACTTTCTTTACACTTTTTATCAGAAAAAGCACAACAAATATGTTCATCTTTTATATTATTCTTATTTAGGGTGAGATATGACATGAATATCCTTTTATAATATTTATTAATCATATAATAAATCTACTTATATCTTTTGACAACATACCATAAGGTATGGTATAGTTTTTCAAAAGGAATAAAATGACTAAAAAAGATTGGTTAGAAAATTCATTAAAATTAATATCAAAATCAGGGATTAATGACCTAAAAATCGAAGTATTGTGTAAGAAATTCAATCTTACAAAAGGTTCTTTCTATCATCATTTTAAAAGCCAAAAAGTTTTTGTAAATGAATTACTAGAGTTTTGGTATGAAACTTATACAAAAGAGATAATCGAAGAAATATCAAAATACAAAGATGAACCTTTTAAACAAATAAAACTTTTAAATAAAATTATTTATTCAAAAAATCTAGATATAGAAGTTGAATTTAGGGCCTGGGGACTAAGAGATAAAAATGTATTAAAATATATAGAAAAAATTGATAATAAAAGAATTCTTGTAATTGAAAGCATACAAAACAAAATATTTCCAAACAATTCAAAAGAATACAATCAAAACATTGCTTTATACATTTATTCTCAATTTATTGGTTCTTTATTTATTCAGCCACAAATAACTAAAGATAAACAAAAAGGGTTAGATAATATTTTTTTAAATTTATTACAAGATGGAGAAAAAAAATGATTACAGGATTATTTACATTTTATATTTTTATAATTATGAGTTTAATTACTAAAATTCATATCTATTGGTTTAAAGGAGGTCTTTGGCCTGCAATTAATAAGCAAGATTTTATTGACAAAGTTTTAGGTCGTGGAGATGATGTACCAGGAACTGTTGCATATATCTTTGTTATAGTTTGTTTTGCTCTTATGGCTCTATTCCCTGTTATTGTTTATTATAATATTGATATGGGGATTAAACCTTTTGAAAAATATATTTTTTTAATACTTGCTATTATATTTTTACTAAGAGCTATTAGTATGTTTATTCCAAAAATTGCACAAAAAGCTACTAAAATATTTTTAGAATACAATAAAAAATACTATGCTCCTCTTTGCTTTAGCCTTAGTATTTCCTACCTTATTCTTTTTTACATTCATAATTAAACAGAAGTAAATCTACTTCTGTTTAATATATTTTATTTAGATAGTTCTTCTTTTAACTGTTTTACAGTTTTTCCACCTACGGCAATATGTGTATCATCTTTTTCGTCAATTGATACAAAAAACAATTCTTTTGAAATACCAGTTATTTTTGCACTTACATCTGTTAATTCTTTAATTAACCTTTGTTTTACTTCTTTTGATAATTCTCCTGATTCAAACTTTATATAAGGCATTGTATTATTTTCCAGTATTTAAATTTATAATAGAAAGTTTCCCTGCAATCATTTGTGGAATATATAACTTATTTGATTTTTCATCAATAATAAAATCAGCTGCGCCATTTAAAGAAGTTGCACCTACTACACTTTCTTCTTTTGTTTTTAAATCAATAACTCTTACTATCCCTGAATTTTTAAAATTTACCCAATCACTTACATAGATTTTATTTCCTACTTTTTGAACACCATCTAATACACCTTCATATTGAGATAACAACGTAAGTTTATTATCGTTTTTCAAATCTATTTTATATAATCTTCCTTTTGCATCAAACATATTTTTACTAGAACTTCCTAATTGAGCTGCATATAAGATACCATTATCATAAAATAAACCATTTGCAACATTAAAATCTACTAACTTTTTATAAGTTCTCTTTTCTAAATTAACCTCATAAATCACATCTTTATCACTTGAACTTATAAACAATGTTTTATTGTCTTTAACAGTAATATCATTTAAAAACTTTGTTTCTTCAAAACTCAAAGAAAAAACTTCTTTTTTATTTGATAAATCAAAACCCTTTAAACTATCCACATCTGCCACATATAAAGTGTTATTAACTATCCCCATACCTTTTGGAGCATTTAATCCTTTTATAAAATGTAATTGTTTTATTCTCCCTGCTTTATCTAACTTTGAAATAAAGCCATCAGCATCTTTTGTTGATGGTTCTAACTTTTCTCCTACATTTGAAACATATACGTTCTCACCTTTAATTATTACACTCTCAGGAGAACTAAACCCCTCTATAATTTTAGTTTCACAAAAACTTATTGTCATTAAAAATGATAAGCCTAAAAATATTTTTTTCATAAAATTTCCTTTTTTTGATTTATAAAAAGTATATCAGTAAAAAATATTTTTTGTTTATCTGTAAGGTTTAATTAGTTGTCTATTAAGCTAGGAGTTTTATTATAATGTTTTTTATAAACTCTTGTAAAATGAGCATGGGTTTTAAATCCTACATCTAAAGCAGCAGTTCCTACATCATAACCAAGTTCATTAATCAAAAAATCTGCTTTTTGAACTCTTTTTTTAAGAACCCATTGCATTGGAGTTTCCTCAAATATACCTTTAAACTCACTTTTAAATCCACTAAGACTTCTTCCACTAAGTTTTGCATACTCTCCTAAAGTCAAGTTTTTTTCGAAGTTATTTTCCATAAAACTTTTTAAATCTGTTTTGTCTAAAGTAAGATTTTGACAAAATCTAATAAAGTTTTCTTTTAGATTAGTACCTAAAACAAGGAATATCAACTCTTTTAATTTTAAAGTTATAAGTTCATCACTAAATTTTGGTCTATCTTCTAAATAGTTTTTTAAAGTATCAATTGTATTTTGAAGAGAATCATCAACTTCAAACTTAAATACATTTTGAGTTTTATTTGAGTTATTGTTATTTAGTTTAAAGGGTAAATCAGAAATTAATTTTCTTGCCTTATCATGATCAAAAAAGATAAGCAAGCATTCATAATCACTATCTCCTATAACTTCACTCATGATATACTCACCTTTTGTAATAAAAAAGGCCTCTCCAGCTTTTATCTCAATATTACCATCTTTTGTATGAAGTATTTTTTTACCCTTGTATACTATATTTAAAAGATTACTTGACACATATGAACTATGTTTATAATTACTCTGTACGGTACAAAATCTAGCAAGTACAATATCATCTGTGATGATAGAATCATCTTTTAGATTTAGTTTTACATACTCTAATGCATCCATATCAAACCTTTATTTATCTTCATAAGTTTCTATAACCACTTTTAAAAAAGCTGTAAATCCGACATTGTCAGGACTAAGAGACTTATCTATGCTTGACTTCATTTTATCCAAAGCTTTTGTATATTTGTCATAAAAATCAAAACTAGGTTTTGGTTTATAAATCATATCTTCTAGTTCAAAAACTTTGATAATATTTTTTGTAGTTGTAGGTTTTATAAAATAGTCTTGATGTCTTTTTATACAATAAGGAACTACAGATATTATAGTCCATTTTGCAAGTTTATATTCAGCTAAAAACTCTACAAGTCCTTCAAAACCATTTTTTTTATTTCCGTATAAAAGTTCATAGATTTCAATACTTAACATATCTTTTTCATAGGAATTTAATGAACTAATCATATCTTTCAATTTTAATTTATCAAATAGTGATACAAATACTGATTTTTGAACCACTTTAAAAAACCCGTCAACAACTAAACTAGGATTTTGAAAATTTTCTTTTTTTAAAGCCTCTTTTGCAAACTCTTCTAACTTCAAAGGATTAAAGCTTTTCATTGTAGGGAAAAAATTAGTATCATCAAAACCATGAGGATATTGTTCTAAAAATTCCGCTTCATAATCTTTTAGTTTTTCTATATTCATGCACTCTTCTTATCCATCAAAATAATATATCAATAGAAATTTACTATTATTTTTATTTGTAAAAGGTAAAACAAGTTAAAATAAATAATGAGAATATTAATACTTGCAGATATATTTGGCATAGAATCAATACCAACAGAACTCATAACAAAAGATACATTTATATTAGAACCATATAAAATAAATAAATCTGTTACTAATGAAACACTTCTATATAATGCTTTTATAGAAAAATCTGGACATGATAACTATTTTCAAATAGCTTACAAAAAAACAATCGAACTTAAACCTGATATTGTCATTGGGTTTAGTATAGGAGGTAGTATTGCTTGGAGATTATCAAATTTTAAAATCTCTTCTAAAATAATTTGCTTTTATCCATCCCAAATAAGAAATCACTTAGATATAGTTCCAAAAGTAAAAACAACTATAGTTTTTCCTAAAAAAGAATTACACTTTGATTTAAATCGTGTAAAAGAAAAATTAACATCAAAAAAAAATGTAAATCTACAAAATAGTACAGAACTCCATGGCTTTATGAACAAAAAATCAATAAACTACAATAAAGATGAGAAATTCAAATTTATAAAGAATATTTTAAACAATTTTTATAAATAAAAATATGATATACGTCTATAAAAACGGATATCATATTAAAATTTTTTAATCAAATTCTCATAAACGGCAGTCAAATCTTCTACTTCTTTTACGGTAGTTCTTTCTCCAACACTATGAATAGTGTCATTAATTACACCAAACTCGATAGCTTCTATTCCAAATGCTCCAAAATATCTTGCATCTGATGTTCCACCAGCAGTTGAGTGTTTTGTAGTAACTCCTGTTATTTCTTTAATAGAATCTTCCATAGCTTTTACAACTTTTGATTCCTTATTTGTTACAAAAGGAAAAGAACCTTGTGTTGTTCTAAAGTCGTATTCTAAACCTTCAAGGTTTTTATGAATAAATTCTTCTACACTCTCTCTAGTTGTATTTGTTGAGTTTCGCACATTGAACATTAGTTTTAAGTTGTCCGGTGTTACGTTTGTAACTTCCATACCACCTCTTATATCAGTGATTACCATTTTAGATGGAGCAAAATATTCATCTCCATTATCTAGATTATGTCCAGCTATTTTTGGTAAGATTTCTGCAAAATTATGTACAGGGTTAATACACTTTTCCGGATATGCAGCATGTCCTTGTTTACCTTTTATAGTTATATATCCATTTATACTACCACGTCTACCTACTTTAATAGCATCTCCAAAAATATCTTCACAAGTTGGTTCTGCTACAACTGCATATTGAGGTATAAAATCTATCTCTTTTAAATATTCTAAAGCTTTAATAGTTCCATAAGTTCCCTCGCCCTCTTCATCAGAAGTCATCAAAATACTCAATGTTCCATCAAAATCTTTTGCATGTTTACATGAATAAAGAAAAGCTGCATCACCACTTTTCATATCTTGTGTTCCACGTGCAGTAATAACTCCATCTATAATATCAGCAGCAAAAGGGTCAACACTCCACCCTTCACCAGGAGGAACAACATCTATATGCCCTGCAAAACATAAATGTTGTGGATTATCATTAAATTTTTTATAATAAAATCTATTCTTAGTATCTTCTCTATCAATATTTATACAAGTCCATTCTTTCCCTAAATACTCTTCTATAAAATCAAATGCACCAGCATCATCTGGTGTAATTGATTTAAATCTTAATAATTTTTGAAATAATTCTATAACTGTCATCAAATTCCTTTTATATATGGGATTGTATCAAATAGCTAATTAAATATAAAATTAATTTATAATCTTTTTGTTTTTTGGGAGGGTTTATATTATTTTGTTATAATATTATTTGACCACAAAAAGGATTACTTATGAAAAAAAATAAGTTACTTATAATAATTTCGTCCCTAATCATTATTTATGGACTTATAGGCTTTATAGCTCTTCCAAAGATATTAAAACCTCAAATCCAAAAAGCAATAAATGAAAATATAACTCAACAATCAAGTTTAGAAAAAATAGAGTTTAATCCTTTTTTACTTAAGTTCTCAGTTCACAATCTAAAAATATTTAATGAAAAAGAGACAACAGTAAGTGTAGAAAAACTTTTAATAGATTTTTCTATTTTTAAATCTATTGATGAACGACATATTAGCTTTAGAGACTTAGAGTTAATAAATCCATATATAAATATAATCGAATATCAAGATGGTTCAATAAATCTACAAAAGCTTGCAAAAGAGAAAAAAGATGAACCAGAAATAGAAGAAAATAAAGAGAGTTCAGATATAAAATTTCAAATATATAGAACTATATTAGATAATGCAAAAATCAAATTTACAAAACTATCAGATAAAGAAGAACCTTTTACTCTAAATATTGATAAACTAAACTATACTTTTTATGATATGGGAACATATAGAAATACTTTAGCTTCTCATACACTAAAAATTTTAATTAATCAAAATTCTGAACTAGAAATAAAAGGTGGAGTAAGATTAGCTCCATTTAAGATGCATGGAAATGTTGAATTAAAAAACTTTAAACCAAATGATTTTTTAACATATAAAAAAGATATTTTAAATTTTGATTTAGATGAAAAGACTTATTTAAATATGCAGTTTGGATATAAAGTTGATGCAAGTAAAGAGTTAAAACTAGAAATAAATGATGCACATATAAATCTCAGAAATCTTGATATTAAACAAAATGATGACTCAATTTTTTCATTAAAACATTTTGATATTGAAAACTTAAACCTTAATTATCCTGAAAACACAGTGACCGTAGATTCTATTTTTTTAGATAAGTTAAACTCTAAAATAATAAATGATAAAGACAACACTATAAATCTTGCTACATTGATTAAATCTGATGAAGAACCAATAAATAAAGATGATAAGAAAAACCTTACTAATAAAGAAGAAAATGTTATAAAAACAGAAGAACCTTTAGTACATAATGAAATTAAAAAAGATATAGAAGATACGACGAATAATAGCAATGATAAAAAATGGAAAGTATTAGTAAAAAAACTAGATATAAAAGATTCAAATATTAGTTTTAATGACATAAAAAATGCCTTATTTCTAGATACAAAAAATATTAATATAAATCTTAGTGATTTTAAACTAGATGGAAATGATGTATATCTTGATAATCTAGCATTATCAAAACCAGATATTATTATAAAAGATAAAAAGAATAATCTAAATATTACAAATAAAGAAACATCTTTAAATATTAGTGGAGTTAAATTAAAAGATTCTATTTTAGAAGTAAATAATGTTTCACTATCAAATAAAGAACTACTATTTAAAGATATTAAAAACAATATAGATATTCTAACGCAAAATATAAGTATAAAACTTAAAACTCTATCTCAAAACAAAGATAACTTAGGTATTGAAAAAATCACACTAAGTACACCAAAAATAAATTATAAAGATAATAAAAACAAGCTAAGTGTATTTGCAAAAAAGAGCGATATTTTAATCTCTAATATTAAAAAAGAAGAGGATAATATATTAATTTCAAATGTAAATGTAAAAAATCCATCAGTTTTCTTTAATGATAGTAAAAATAAACTAACTGTAGTAAGTAATGCCATTGCATTTGATACTCAAAATTTAAATATAAAAGGTTCTGATTTATCAGTTAAAAAAACAAATTTAAAAACAAATACTATTAAAGTAGATGATAAAAAAAGTAAACTAAAAATCACTACTAAAAATGTAAATATAATTGCTACAGACACTTCTTTAATAAAAGAAAGACTAAAAGTTGCCATATTAAGTCTTACTAAACCTACAATTTATTTTACAGATAATAAAAATAATACTTCACTAGTAGCTAATAGGTTAACTCTTAAGATTAACAATATAACTAACTATAAAAATGCGTTAAATATTTCAAAAATCAATTTATATGAGCCTAATTTAACATTTAAAGATAAAAATAACAAAACTGATATTCTTGCCAAAAATCTATACTTAAATGTACAAAAAATATCTCATAAAAACAATAGACTTAAGATATTACGTTCAAGTTTAAATAAGCCATATATATCTATCACTCTAGGTAAACAAGATAAAAAACCAGAAACTACAACAAATAATAAAACTGAAGAAAAAGTAAAAAAAGTTGTTAAGAAAAAAACTAAAAAGAAAAAGTCTTCTTTTTCTTTTGACATAGGTCCTTTTAAAATTAAAAATGCAAAAATGACTTTTGAAGACAAGAACTTACCTATTCCATTTAAAACTGACATGACAAAATTAAATGGTGAATTTTCAAGATTAAACTCAAGTAGTTCAAAACCAACTAAGCTAAAACTAGAAGGTGCTGTTGATAAATATGGATATACAAAAATAACTGGTACAGTTGATATAAATGATATAAAACTCTTAACAGATACAAACTTATTGTTTAAAAATATTGCTATTAAGAACTTCACTCCTTACTCTGGAAAATTTGTAGGAAGAGAGATAGAAAGTGGAAAACTAAATTTAGACTTGAAGTATAATATTAAAAGATCTAACTTAAATGCTCAAAACTCTATTGTAATAAGTGATATAAAACTTGGTAAAAATGTAGAAAGTCCTGATGCGGTTAATTTACCATTAGAGTTAGCAATAGCGCTGTTAGAAGACACTGATGGTGTAATAGATTTAAATTTACCCGTAGCTGGGAATGTTGATGATCCACAGTTTTCAATTGCTCCTATAGTATGGAAAGTATTTACAAACTTGATTGTTAAAGCTATAACATCGCCTTTTAGACTATTAGCTTCGGTATTTGGATTAAGTGAAGAAGATATCAAAAGTTTAGAATTTGAATTTGGTAAAGATGAAATAATCGCTTCAGAAAAAGAATCACTTGATAATATTGCTAAAATATTATCAAAGAAGCCTAAACTAGCTATCAAAATAAAACAAGCGTACCACAAACAAAAAGATAAAATTGCAATGCAAGATATCAAATTTGAGAAATTTTTAGAAAAGAAAATGAAAAAGATTGTACGTGGAGATGAATATAAAGAAGCTTTAGAAGATTTATATGAAGATATAAAAGAAGCTAAAGATTTAGATGATATAGAAAAACAATTTACAAAATTAAATAAAGATAAAAAAGAAGAATTCGATACAACTGCATATGTAGAATATTTAAGAAAAACTTTAGCCTCAAAACAAAAAGTTGAAGAGAATGAACTTAAACTTCTTGCTAAAAAAAGAGCTAAAAATGTAATAGACTATTTAACAAAAGTTAAAAAAATCTCTGCTTCTGCTGTAGTAGTTGAAGAGGACATTATTATTCAAGAAACAGAAGATTCAAAATGGGTAGTATTTAATTTAGATGTATCAGTAAAAAAATAGATATAATTATAATATAAACTTATAGTTTATCTATTTAATTTACTTATAATAATAGTTTCAGTAATATTCCTAAAATTTATTATAATTATAAATAATATTGATAGGATAACTATGAGTAAACTAATATACCTAATACTAATCTCCATCGTTTTGTTTTTCGCTTATGGAATTATTTCTGAAGCAAATAAACCTTCTAAAAAAGAAAAAAGAATTTCTTGCCAAAAAGAAACAATTACATTTGAAAAGATTCCAAATACTAACTTAAAAGATGCTGCTATTACTTTATTTGAGTCAAATAACTATTTTATCAACTCACATATGGAATATTCAAAATTTATGAAATCTGAACTTGTAAATTATATGACAAAAGAAAAAGCAGATAATTTATTAAAAGAGCAGATAGAAAATTACATAAAAAAATCAAAAAAATCAAAAAATAAACTTCAAATAAAATACTATATATATGAAAATGATAAAGAAGATAGTGGTAAAAAAGGTAAAAAATCAAAGCTTTATGCAGGTTATCTATTATTTGAATTTAGACTACAAGATAAGCTTATATATAAAATACAAACAGACTATATGAAACTAGATGCAAGTGATATTTCTAATCGAATGGATTGTATTCTAAAATCATTTATTACATTAAAAGGAAAATAAAATGAAACAAAAAATATTTAAAGATAAATATCATATATTTGAAATAGAGTTTGATAAAACAGAGATTGAATTTTCAAGTGTCAATGAAATCATAAATACATTAAAAAATAAAATAGATGAGAATGAAATAATTGCATATATTGCTACTTTTGACCAGTTTTCACATACAAAGAAAATAAAAGGTGAAATTAGTCCTACAATAAAAGATGCCAAAAATATAGTATTTTGTTTTGGAAAAGAGATTCCAACTCCAGAAGTATTAGCTGTTCGTCCAAGAAGTATTGGGGTAGTAGAACTTGAAGATTCTTTTGTAGTAAACTTCTTAGAAGCTCCAAATGAAATGGCAAATGCCTCTATGGAAGATATGATTAAATCTCTTAAAAAGTAAGGGTTACCTTACTTTTAAAGTGTTATTACTTTAGCTCCAAAACCACCTTGAGAAGGATGTGCATCTGTGTAAGATTTAACTTTAGGATGAGAATCTAAAAACTTTTTTACCGCATAAGATAATTTTCCAGTACCAATTCCATGGTAAACTAATATTTCATCAAAACCAGCTATAAGAGCATCAGATAAAAATTTATCTAAGTTCTCTATTGCCTCATCAGAACGTTGTCCATGTAAGTCAAGTTTCACATGTCCTGAATCAGGTTTTTGAACAGTAACAGTTGTTTTAGGTTTAGCCTTTACTTTGGGAGGATTTCCACTTCTTTGTAAATCAGCAAGTAATACTTGTACTTTCATTCCCATATCATTTTCAATAAATGCTTTTTTACCTTTTATTGAAATTAATACACCTTTTGTACTTCTATATTTTACTCTATCCCCTACTTTTAAATCTGCAACTACTTCTTGAACCTTTTCAGTTTTTATTGACTGTGCTTTATCATGTGCAATATTTAAATGTTGATGACCTTTTGCAACTTTTGCTTTTATTGCTTTTTTAGCTTCGTCTCTTGCATCTTTATATTCTTTATGAAGTTTAGATTTTTCCATATAAATATGATCATCTAAATTCTCTTTTGTCTCTTTTAGATTTCTATTTAATCTCTCATGTTCTGCAATTTCATCGTCTAATTTTGCAATCTTTTGCTTATATTCAATTTCTAAAGCACTACTTCTTTCGATAAGTTCATTTAACCTATCTTTATCTTCACCATAAACTTCTTTTGCCTTTTTGATTACATTATGTGGAATTCCATATCTTGAAGCTGTTTCAAAAGCATACGATTTTCCAATTGTTCCTTGTAAAAACTCATATGTTGGTTTACGATTCTCCTCATCATAAAGAGCTGCTATTAACTCTACATTAGGATTTGCAGCCATAAGTGCAGCTAATCTTTTGTGGTGAGTTGTAATTATAATTTTAATATCTTTTTGAATTAACTCTTCAATAACAACTTTAAATAAACTTGCAGCTTCATCAGAATCTGTTCCAAGTTCTATTTCATCTACACCAACAATTGCATTTTTAGCTCCAAAAAGCTTTGAAAACTCTACCATACGTCCTGCAAAAGTAGAAATATCATTTTTAACACTTTGAGGGTCATCTAATACTGCATTTATCTCTTTAAATGTCCCAATAACTGTATCTTTATGTGCGTTGTATGGAAGTAGATACTTTGAAAGTAGCACTGCTGATAAAATAGATTTAAGCATCATCGTTTTACCCCCTGCATTTACACCTGTAATCATAACAACTGATTTAGAAAAATCAATAGTAATTGGTTTAGGCTCATGTAACGCTGGATGTTTAAAATCAACTAGTTTATTTAAACCTTTTTTTGAGGGAAGAATAAAATTCTTATCTCCTATTTTTGCAAAAAAGATTCTTGCTTGATAGTGATCAAATCTATCAAACTCTTTGTTTATAAATTTTAAAAACATTAGATTTTTTTCAAATAAAGAACTAATCTCTTTACACACTTTTAATAGTATCTCTTCTTGTTTATTTAGTAAATCACTCTGTTTTTGTTTTAAAGCACTAACACTATGAGGAAGAACATAGAAGAAACCTGAATTTGACCTATTTATTACCGAAGCTTTTAATATATGATTAAAACCACCACGAACTAAAATACACTCTTCACCATTTATGTAATGTACCTGAGAATCAACTAAATAGCTTCGTAGTTTTGTTGAGTTTATTATCTTATAAAGACTCTGTTTTATTTCTTGCTTATTTTGATAAATTGCACCTTTTATTGCATCATAGTCTTCATTTATACCCTGTCTTAAATTTGATTTCTCATCAAAATAAGAAGAAATATTTATTATTTCATTTGGTATTATAATTTTATCAATCCATTCTTGCAGTTTTCCATCAAAGTTAAACTTTTTTAAATAAGAAAAATATTTGATGATTTTAACAAACTCATAAATCTCATAAACTTTTAAAATACCTTGTTTCTGGATATGAATCAATGCAGAATCAAGATTTTCTAACTTTGGTGGTTCTTTTATCTGATAATTTGATAGTTCTTTTATCAATCTATGGTGAATATTAATATCACCTTCTAAAATAATTGATTTTTCTCTTGATAAAAGTTTTGAAAAAGAATCTATATAATCTAATAAGTCTAATTTTTTAAATATATCTTGCATTCGCGAATTATATCTTAAAGAGGATAAACCTCCTATAAAGGACTATTTTTTGCTTCATATTTCTCTCTATAAATTTTTTTTTCATTTTTTTGTCACAATTATGTCACTCTTATGTTATAATAAATATAGATATTAATTATATTAAAGGAGTTATTATGAGTCAAGAAGTAAAATTAAATAGAGATACTATGATTGTATCAGAAACTGACAAAGATGGTATTATCCTTTATGCAAATGCAGATTTTTGTAAAATCGCAGGATATACAAAAGATGAGTTAATAAACAATCCACATAATATTGTAAGACATTTCGATATGCCAAAAGCTGCATTCAAAGACTTATGGGATACTGTTCAATCTGGAAAAATATGGAATGGCATTGTAAAAAACAAAACCCAAAATGGAGGGTTTTATTGGGTAAATGCTACTGCTTTTCAATCTAAAGATAGTCAAGGAAATACAAGATATATCTCAGTTAGAGTAAAACCAACAGATGAAGAAATTAAAAATGCTAAAGAGCTATATAAAACGCTAAAATAAGGGACTGATATGTTTTTTAACAATACAAAAAATACACATGAAATAATTGATGCATTAAATAAAATTGAAGCATTTATTAAAAATGATATCAATAAAATTCAAATAGAATCTAATAATTGTACTGGTGATAATAAAATTATTATGGATAAAATATTAGATATCTCGAACTTGATGGAAACAAAACAAAGAGAAGATATGACAGTTTATGGTGAAATTATGCTTTCAACTGAAAAACTATCAGATGGATTTACAAGCGATAGGATTACTAAGAAAACATCAAATGAAAAGCTAAACTATATTGCAAAATCTATTAATGTGATGTCTGATAAGATAGAAACATCTTTATCGAATATTCAAAATGTTCTATCTGAATATTCTGAACATAATTTTTTAAATACTATTGATACAGAAATGTTTCGAGGTGGAGATTTAAAAAAACTTTCTACTGGAATTAATTATCTAAAAAATGAAATTACAAAAAATTTACTTTCAACTTATGAAACTAGTTTAACTATGCAAAAAGAATCAACTACTCTTTTAGATAATTCAAGTAATCTTTCAAATTCTACAGCAACTCAAGCAGCTTCTTTAGAAGAAGCTTCTGTAGCTATTGAAGAAATTACAAATACAATTTCTAATAATACAGTTACAGCAACACAAATGTCAAAATATGGTGAGGAAGTAAAAGTTGCTATTAAAAATGGTATGCAACTTGCGTCAGAAACAGTAAAAGCAATGAATGAAATTAATGATTCTACAAAAGAGGTACATCAAGCACTTGATATGATTGATCAAATTGCTTTTCAAACAAATATTCTGTCTCTTAATGCCGCTGTAGAAGCCGCAACTGCAGGAGAAGCTGGAAAAGGTTTTGCAGTAGTTGCACAAGAAGTAAGAAACTTAGCCTCAAGAAGTGCTGATGCAGCAAAAGAGATTAAAAGTATTGTTGAAAATGCAACATTAAAAGCTAATGAAGGAAAAGGTATTGCTGATAATATGATATCTGGATATGAAATTTTAAATAACAACATATCAGAAACAACAGAACTCATATCAAAAGTTGTAAAAGCTTCAAAAGAGCAAGAGAATGGAATATCATTAATAAACACTAGTGTTTCTCAAATAGATACTCTAACACAACAAAATGCGATGGTAGCAGAAAATGTAAAAACAATCTCAATGCAAATGAATACTATTGCTAACGCAAATGTAGAAGAAATAAGTAAATCACAATTTGAAGGAAAAAATAAACTTCAAGGAACTTAATAAAAAATAATGGCTAGTTATATTTTAGCCATTATAGTTTTTTGATTATTTTTTCTTTGGTCTAAAAGGTTTGATAACCTCTTCATTACATTCTAAAAATGGACCTTCCATTAAATCAATACAATATGGAATAGCAGGGAAAACTGCATCTAAACATTCTCTAATAGATTTTGGTTTACCTGGAAGATTTACAATTAAAGAACTTCCTCTTAAACCTGCTGTTTGTCGAGAAAGAATAGCTGTTGGTACAAACTTTAAAGACTCTGCACGCATTAATTCACCAAAACCAGGCATCATTCTATCACATACTGCTTCTGTAGCTTCAGGAGTAACATCTCTTGCAGCTGGACCTGTTCCACCTGTTGTTACAACTAAACAACAACCTTCATTGTCAACTAAATCTTTCATAGTCTCTTCAATAGTTTTTTGGTCATCTTCAATGCATCTATAAACCTCTTGCCAAGGAGATGTTAAATAATCATTCATAGTATCAATAATTGCTTTACCTGATAAATCTTCATATATACCTTTACTTGCCCTATCAGAAGCTGTAATTATTCCAATTTTAGCGATATTATCACTCATAAAATATGTCCTTTTTCTTTAATAAAATAAACTGTTCCATAATTTTTAAAAAATTCTTTTGCAGCATTTGAATTTATAATTTTGTCTTTTCCACCTAAATAGATTTCTATTTTTATTCCTCTATCTATAATTTCATTTAATTTTTCATCATCCCATGTATAATTTAAAAGCTCATCAAGTTCTTCTAAAGTACCTTGTGTAAAATAATTACTTGTATTTATAGTTTCAGAATAAGTGATATTCTTTAAAAAGTTATCGCAATATGATTTTGTATCTTTTTTAAAAAACATCAATTGCATTCGTTTAAATTTTTCGTCCTCAATTTGAAAAAATGCGGGAGAAAATAACTGTAAAGTGTCTACTCTTTTTTGAGTTTCTAATACATACTCAAAAGCTTTAATAGCACCATATGAAAAACCAGATATTGTAAAATCATTTTCAATTATGTATTTTGAAAATAGTTCTTCTTCATTTTCTAAAGAAAAACCAGAAAAATATTTAGATATCATCAGAAGTAATCACCTCATTTTTTATCATAATATTTTTTAATCTATTAATATCTGTGGCATTATGAGAAAGCTCAGAGCGTAAGTTATTACTAATATCTTCAATTAAAACATCTGCATTTTTAGCCATTTTATAATTTGATACTATATCTTGAGCTAATTCATGTGCTTTATTCAAATCATTACTATTAATAGCATATTTTTGTTTTTTTATAATTTCAACACCTATAGAACCAGCTAAATACCTTCTAATATTTTCTAAAAGTTCATTATATGATGGATATACAGAATCTATTTTCTTAACACTCTCATCAAATAAAGCTACTTTACTTTTTGTTATAAATGCCTTACTTGCTTGGTAAACAGCTAGAATTTCTTTTTGTTCTTCATTCAATAAAAGATTCTCTTTTTTACCAAATTCTAATTTATTCTTTGCGAGTTCTATATCTTGTAATTCTAATATTTTAGAATCTCTTTTTATCATACTTAATAAAGCTTCATTTATTAAAGTTGCAAGAGCAGCAGAACTAAATCCTGAGGTCTCTTGTGATAATTTATCTATATCAAATTCATAATGTTTTGAATCTAAGTACAACTCTAATATTTTTTTTCTATCTTCAATATTTGGTAGATTTATAAATACTCGTCTATCAAATCTTCCTGCTCTCAAAAGTGCATCATCAAGTACTTCTATTTTATTTGTAGCAGCAACTACAATAACACCTGAATCACCATCAAATCCATCCATTTGTGTTAAAAGTTCATTTAAAGTAGACTCTCTTTCATCATTTACCTTACCACCTCTTTTTTTACCAATTGCATCTATTTCATCAATAAATACAATAGCAGGAGCACTAGCCTTTGCTTTCATAAACAATTCACGAACTCTTTTTGCACCCATTCCTACATATATTTGAACAAAGCTTGCACCACTTTGATAAAAAAATGGAACATCAGCTTCCCCTGCAACTGCCCTTGCAATAAGCGTTTTTCCAACACCTGGAGGGCCAACTAGAAGAACACCTTTAGGTAATTTTACACCATGTTGTAAATATTTGCTTGGTTTATTTAAAAAGTCAACTATCTCAACAAGTTCACCTTTTACTTCAGATATTCCTGCAATATCTTTAAATGTAATATTTGAATTTACAGCAGTTATATTTGAAGGTAATTCTTCTTGCTTATTATCTTGTACACTTGAAAGTTCTTTAGAGAAATTACTATTTGTATTTTTATTTTTATTTAAAAACTTTTGAATTTTTTCTTGATTAAATCGTACGACTATTGCAAAGACTAATAAAACTAATAAAAATATTATTCCAAAATAATATGAACCAGCTTCAATATAATCACTACTTTTATAAAGTGTATAAACAAATAACACTATAAGAATAATGGCAGAAATCCCCATAAACTTTACATTTTTATCTAAACTGTTCTTATTTGAATGTTGCGACATTTTTTCCAAGCTCCGCTTTATAATCTTCTATAAAAATCCAATCACCAACTAAATCAACACTACTTTCAATCTCGATTTGATTAAAATGTTGATCTAAACCTATATATTTACCATTTTTCTGTGATTCAATCAATACTTCTAATGGTTTTGTATTATTTTTTCTAAACTGATAGTTTTTTTCTTCAATAATTTTTGTTAATTCATTATATCTTATTTTTGCAATATCACCACGAATATCACCTTTCATAGTTGCACTTGGTGTACCATCACGTTTTGAATAAGTGAAAGCATGAACATGTGTTAAAGGAAATTTATGTAAATTTTCTATTGCCTCTTTCCATAATTCATCTGTTTCACCAGGATGTCCAACAATAAAATCTGTTCCTAAAGCATAACCCTTATCTCTTAAAAACTCAAATAGCTCTAAATCAGATAATACTTTATTTCTTCTATTCATTATTTTCAACATCTCTTTTGAAGTGTGCTGTAGCGCGATATGAAGATGTTTAGCCATAAAAGGTTCGTTGATAATCTCTTTAAATTCATCATCGATTTGAATAGGTTCAACTGAACCTAGTCTAATTCTTCTAACACCTTTTATCCTAGACATTTTTTTAAGAAGCTTAGCTAAAGAAGTATGCTGTTTTTTTCCATATGAACCTACATTTGTTCCAGTTAATATAAACTCCCCAAAGCCATTTGAAGCTAAAGTAGTAACTTGTTCTAAAATCTTATCTTCCGAATAAGATCTTGCATCACCTCTTACATAAGGAATAATACAATATGAACATCTAAAATCACAACCTTCTTGGATCTTGATAAATGCCCTACTTTTTCCAATAAACTCTTCAACAATAGTATCATCAATATGCTCTAAATCACCAGCATCAAAAAATCTCTCTTCTTGTTGTAAGAGTTCATTTATTTTCTCTTTTTCAGAATGACCAAATAGTGAATCTACTTTATCTTCTTTAAAAAGACTTTCACCTTTTGTCCAAACTCCACACCCAGTAAATACAACTCTTGGAGGTTTCTTAAATTTATTTAATGAGTTTATATAGCCTCTTGCTGTACTATCTGCACTATTTGTAACAGTACAAGAGTTTATAACTACAATATCTGCTTCTTTCTCATCTACAGTTACTTCAAAATCTTTTAAATTACTCATCATAACTTGAGTATCAAAAACATTTGTTCTACATCCAAAAGTTTTAAAGTATACTTTTTGCTTTGTTGCCGAAAAATTCATTAAATCAATTCTCCAGCTTATCTTTGAATAATTTCATCTTCTAAGTCTTTAGGCTTAGGTCTACGAGATGGTCCATAATGTTCATCAGTTTTATTGATATTGATTTGTTGAGTTGGGTAAGCAATATGAATATCATCTTCTTTCATAAATGCTTCTAATATCTCAGGAGACATAGTACTTCTAAGTACTAAAGCTGAATATGAATTTGTTAAATACCAAGCTGAAATTACAATACCATGAGGTTCAACAAAAGTATAAACTCTAGGTTCAACTCCCGTTGCTCTTAACTGATACTTACTTCTCATTTTAGAAAGTTGTTTTCTAGTTATATCTGTATAACCTTTTGAATAATGTTTTAAAATCTCTTTAGCTATATGTTGTGCTTTTTTATGATTTGAATCAAAAGTAATAGTAATATCAATACCATCCCATACAGTTCTAAGGCCTGAGTGAGTATAGTTTGCAATCATTTCAGAGAAAACATAGTTATTTGGAATAAAGAAAATTCTACCTGTTCTTCTATTAGTAACATAAGATGTATAAGTAATATCTTCTCTAATTGTAATTTTAAATAAAGAAATATCAAGAACATCACCAACTGCTTCAACACCACCTCTATTTACTTTAATTCTATCACCAACATGGATTGAACCAGATGTTACAATAACCATCCATCCAAAAATAGACATAAACCAATCTTTTAAAGCAATCGCAATACCAGCAGATGCAAATCCTAAGATTGTTACTAAATATGAAACATTATCAATATATGAAAAAAGTATTACCATAAGAATAAAAAATACAACTATAAAGTTAATTACTTTATTTGTCATATAATAGTTTTCGTTTTGAGAGAAATACTTTTTAAGTGCTAGTTTAATTAAAAATGTAATTACAAATAAAACAATAATAATCAAAGCAATATTAAATATTTTTTCTACTTGATTTGAAATTTGAGATTTTGTTTCTAAAATAACTTGTTCTATTTTTCTTGTATAAACTTCTTCAGTCGTAGAAACAATTTCTAAAACCATATTAAAGTCTTTTTTCTCTTTATCTAAAAATGTAACTTCATCTTTATATTCAGGTTTAGTATCTAAATTATATAGTTCAAGATATACAAATAGTTTTTCATCTAAAAGATTAGTTAATTCAGATATCCTCTCTTCAACAGAAGAGAATTGTTTCTTATTGTTTTCTAATTTTTTAATATATGATAAAGCATTAATAATTCCAAAAGGATTAGTTATCTCTTCATAGTTTTCTATTTCAGGTGGATTTATTAAAGCCCCAATAGGTGAACCTTTATATTCAGAAATTAACTCTAACTCATTTTCTTTAATTCTAACTTTGTTGTTTAAGTGATAAACTTGGTCTTCTGTTTTATTTTTAACTTTTTTAATATTCTTTTTTAATTCAGTTAATTCAGCAGATATTTTTCTATATGCATCATAATTGCTATATCTTTTTAATAATATATTATCTTTTAATTTAATATCAATTGACTCTATTCTTTTTTTTAGTTCTTCAATTTTAGCTAGTGTTTGTTTTTCCTTTTCCTCTTCTAGCCTCTTCTCTTCTTCTATTTTTTGTTTAGCTTCTTCAATCTCTTTCTTTTCTTTTTCAAGAGCTAACATTTCAGCTTTTGCTTTTTCTTCTTTAATTTTTTTTGCTTTTTCAATTTTAGCTAAACGTGCTTTCTCTTTTTTAACTAATTCTTTTCTCTTTTTTTCTATTGCTTCAATATCTTCTAATTTATTTACTACTACTTCTTTGATCTCTTGTGCAGTCTTTTCTTTTGATACTGCTTCTTGTGCAAAAGTAGAAGTTATAAATAGTGCTGAAAGAAGTATACTTTTAAAAAACATATTCAATTTAAAAACCTTTTAATATTTCTATAACATCATTTTTTTCAATTTTATCAGTAATTTCACAATCACCAATACCTTTTGGCAGAATAAACTTTATTTTATCATCTAAAGATTTTTTATCTAAAAAGAAATGTTGATAAAAATCCTCAACATCTTTTATTTTATAATCAGTAGGAATATCATACTTTTCAAGTAGCCTTTTAACTCTTAAAGCTTCTTGCTCACTCATATTTCCAATTCGAACAGCTAAAGCATTTGCCATAACCATACCAATACCTACAGCTTCTCCATGTAAAAATGTATCATAATTTGTTTCATTTTCGATTACATGTCCAAAAGTATGTCCATAATTCAATGCTGCTCTAATACCTTTTTCTTTTTCATCTTGTGATACAACCCATGCTTTAGTCTCAACAGATTTAGCAATAGCTATTTTTATATTTTCACTATCATTTAAATCATTTTCTTCTAACCATTCGAAGAAATCACTATTAAAAGTTACTGCCATTTTCACAATTTCAGCTATTCCTGCCCCGATTTCTCTTTTTGGTAAAGTACTTAAAAAGAAAGGATCTATATGTACTGCTATTGGCTGATGAAAGGCACCAACTAGGTTTTTACCAAACCTATTATTTATACCTGTTTTACCACCAACACTTGCATCTACTTGAGAAAGTAATGTTGTTGGGATTTGCACAAAATCGATTCCTCTTTGATAAACTGAAGCAGCGAAACCTGTCATATCTCCAATAACTCCACCACCAAAAGCAACAAGCAAAGAGCTTCTATTTAGTTTATGTTCAAAACAATGTTCAAGTATGCTTTCAATTGTTTGCATATTTTTATACTCTTCACCATCAGGAATAGTAACAACAGAGAAGTCTTTTGCGGAAATTCTTTCTTTTAAATAGTCAATATGCAAACTACTAATAGTAGGGTTTGTAACAACAACAACTTTTCTATCAAAATATATTTTGTTTAAAGTATCAATAGTAATATCGTAAGATGTATTATTTGGAAGGGTAATATTTACAATCATAAAAAATCCATAGTTTATAAATTAGTTTGATATTATCTAAAATTACCTAAAAATGACCTGAACTCTGGGCTTTAGTAAGAGGTTAAATTAATTTTTTGTTATAATTTTTTTACATTTTATTTCAAAATAAATAAAATATAGAATTTTCATTTAGAATTATAGATAAATTCATAAAAGATGTAAGAGTATTAAAAATAGTAAGATGTTATATCTTACTATTTTAATTTACATTGAAAGTAATATTGAACTTGACCTCTAGCCTTTTTAGGTACAAGTCCTAATTCTTTATTTTTAAGTAATAATAACATATATCCATCATTTGAATAAGAAGCCATATCTTCTTTTTGCATTTTAAAATCAAATATAACTTTGTTCTCTGTTATTAATTGATTTTCTTTAAGAGCAAAAACAAAAGGACTATTTACAGAATCCTCTTTTTTTACTGTGTACTTTTGACCTTGTTTCATAGTATGGGTATTAAAACATATATACTCAGAGTCTATTTCAAATCCTTCATCTGCAAATATAATACTTACAAATAAAAAAATTGGCAATAATATCTTCATCTAATTCCTTTTTGTTTTATAAATGAAGTATATCTATAAAAATAAAAAGGAAAATTAGATTTTAAATTAGTTTTTTATTTTTAATCTATTTTAGCAGCTGTAAAAATTATCTCAACAAGTGTTCCTTCACTTGCCATATTTGCTTCCACACAGGCACGTGCAGGCGGGTTTTCTTTTGAAACCCAGCTATCCCAAATTTCATTAAAATCTGAAAAGTCTCTATAGATGTCTTTTACAAAAATCTCTGCTCTTAGTATATTATGCTTATTTGAACCTGCTTCTTCAAGTCTAGTTTCTGCAATTTCAAATACTCTTTTAGCTTGTCCTTTTATATCTAAAGTTTTATCATCAGATACAATTCCAGCAAGATAAATGGTATTATTATGTTCAACAATTCTACTCATTCTCTCATTTACTTGTTTTCTTACAATCATAATACTTCTACCTTTCTTCAGAATCTATTTCTAGTTCATCTTTTTTAATAACATCTTTAACTCGATAACCTTTTTGGGAAATTATTTCCATATAAAAACTATCACATTTTTCATTTGATGCTTCATTAATACATTTTGTAATATCAACAAAATCAATAATTTCTGGTTTCTCATCATTTTTCGCAAATTTACATTTCAAATCCCAAAAATCAACATCTTCAGGTAAAGGCTTTCTTTTTTCTCTTTTTATATATTTTCTAATCTCATATTTTATTGCTTCTAATAATCTATCTGGATTTTTATTTTCTTCATTTAATTTAAAAGTTTTCTTCATTATTTTCCTTTTTTTGGATTATACACAAATTTAATGTAGAAAACATGAAGTTTTTCTTATGTATAATTCTTTTTATCAAAAAAAGGATATATATGCTTGAAAAAATTGGAGAAACATTAGATAATATTGATGTATTCAGACTATCAGATACAATTGCAGTTGATGACGATGGAATAATTTATAAAATTGATAAAGATGAATTATGTGATAGTATATATTGTGTTGCAGATTTTGAAAATAGAACATCTTTGGATGATATTAAAAGTCATATAATTAATCCATATAAACTCATTGTAGGTGAACATAGAGTTGATATTGTTAGTAATAAAATTGATGGTGCACACTTTAAGTATGAAGATGATGAATCAAATGACTATGTATCTATAAACTTTAAAAACAATGAAATAAAATTATATGACAATGGTGATATTGAAGACAATATTACAAATAAAGAATTTAAATCACATATTATTGCTATAGAAAAAGCATATCATTATGAAGTTGATGAGTATGAAGATTTTAATAGTTTAAGATTTTAACCTAAAAGTTACATTTTATAAAACATTGGAAACTATAAAAAAACCCACATTTATTGATTTTTTTGGACTTATACTACTATCTGCAATTTGGGGTAGTTCTTTTATTGCCATGGTATATGCCTTAAATCAATATGACCCATTGACTATAGCATTTGGAAGAGTTACTTTTGCAGGTGCATTTTTGTTATTTTTTGTTTTATTAAAAAAACTATCTTTTCCAAAAGATATTAGAACTTTAACTATACTATTTTTTGTAGGAATTCTAAATAACTCTATACCTTTTTATTTAATTTCATGGGGACAACAATATATAAGCCCTAGTACTGCATCAATCATGTTAGCAGTTGGCCCTTTTATAACTTTAATTCTATCTCATTTTATAACACACGATGAAAAATTCACTTTTTTGAAACTTATAGGTGTTATATTAGGTTTTTTTGGTGTTTTTATATTATTAGGTGATGACTTTTTAAATCAAAAGCATGACAGTCTTTATGGTAAACTTGCTATGCTTTGTGCAACAATGGGTTATATAAGTTCAGGTTTATTACTTAGAAGAGTCTCCCATATACCAATTCTTGTATGCTCTACAAGTATGTTAATTGTTTCAAGTATTTCATTACTTCCTTTTATACTTTTAGCACCTTTATCTAACTTACAGATATCAAACTATTACTTTTTACCAATAATTTATCTAGCAGTATTTCCAACTGCTATTGCATCACTTATTAGAGTAAGAATGGTTCAAAAAGTTGGTGTACAGTTTATGTCACAAGTTGCATATTTAATTCCAATTTTTGCAATTGTTTGGGCATGGTTATTCTTTGATGACTTACCAAAACAAACAGCTTGGATAGCCTTGTTTTTAGTTTTACTAGGATTATTTATCAAAAAACTTGAAAAGTAATATTTCTTTTTCCTTAGTTTAAATATTTTAAGCTAAAATTCCGCCCATGAATTTGACTAAAGAACAAATAGATATTATTAATGCAAAAGAAGAATCATTTAAAATAAATGCTGTAGCAGGTAGTGGCAAAACTACTACACTCTTAGAATATGCAAAAAACAATACTCATCTTAAAATTTTATACCTAGCATATAATAAATCTTTACAAATATCTATTCAAGAGAAATTGAAAGAATACAATCTCTCACATATGAAAATAAGTACAATTCATGCACTTGCATATAGTAAAACAGAAGCCTTTCAATATAACTTGTGTAATGATTTAAAAATACAAGTTATAGAAACTTGTTTATGTGATTATGAAAGAAATGAAAATCAAAGAACAAACTATTTTCCAATAGCAGAATATATTGCACTTATAAAAGATTTAGTAAACTTTTACTGTAATTCTTCCCTAATTTCCTTAGATGATATCCTATTAGAAAAATATAAATCGCAATGTGATTTAGGACCAAATACCATTAAACTTTTAGAAAAAGATCCATTAAGAGTATTAAATCATTTAAAATATATTCTCTCTTCTATGAAAAACAAAAAAATAGATGTAATTCATGATTTTTATTTAAAAATGTTTTATCTAAATAAAAAAACTTGTAGAAGTTTAAACTATGATTTAATACTTGTAGATGAAGCCCAAGATATTTCAGATGTTATGATTGGTATAGTTGAGTCACAAAACTGTAGACGTATTTATATTGGTGATTCATTTCAACAGATTTATTCATTTAGATATGCAACAAATGCTTTATCTAAGATAGACTTACCAGAATATAAGCTATCAAAAAGTTTTAGATTTGCTAATACTTATGCAAAAGTTTTACAAGATAGTCTAAATGAGTTATATAAAATAAATACAAATAAACTTTTAAAAATATCAGGTACTGACAATGAAACTAAAATTGGTAGAAACTCCATAGATTTGGATAAACAATTTTGTGTAATTGCGAGGTCAACTTTTGGATTGATTCAAGAAATTGTACATTTAATACATGATAACAAAAAAATCTATTTTGAAGGTGGTTATGGCTCTTATTCATTTATGAATCAAACTGTTTACTCTATTTTTTATTTAAAAGAAAAAAAATTCAATAAGATAACAATGAATGAAATAAAGGAGTTTGAATCAATATATGAACTTGAACAATTTTCAAAAGAAACAAAAAATCAAGACTTTTTAAATGTAATTAAATTTATAAATACTTACGGTGATAATATATTTGAAATAAATAAAAAAATAAAAGAAAAACTTACTACAAAAAAAGATGAAGCAGATATTATATTTACAACGACACATAAGTCAAAAGGTTTAGAATATGACCAAGTTATAATGGCAAATGATTTTATTTCAAAAAAAGAGATTACAAATAAAAAAAACAAAATGTCTTTTACTCAAATAATTGAAGAATTAAATATCTATTATGTGGCAGCAACTAGAGCTAAAAAAGCTATTGACATGTCTTCTATGCATTTAGATTATAAATATAAAGCAGATAATAACACTGAAACAATATCATATAAATATAAGAAAAAAAGCTCTAATAAACAAATGAAAAACTTACAAGAAGAGTGGTTGAAAAAGAATAGAATAAAAAAAGCAATATTTTAATATTTAGATTAATCTAATCTTTCTAAAAAAAGTTTTTCTACTTTTGCTCTAGCCCAAGGTGTTTTTCTTAAAAATTTAAGACTTGATTTAATTGAAGGGTCATAATTAAAGCATCTAATATTTATACGTCTTCCTAATTCTTCCCAACCATAATTATCAACTAAACTATTTAAGATTTTTTCTAAAGTCATTCCATGGAGAGGATTATTTGATTGTTCTTTATGCATTAATTTAATATTTCCTTGTATAATTATTTAGAAAAAATTATATCTAAAAAAGAGTATTAAGTGGAAATTATATATAAAGTATTTGAAGTATTAATTGTAGTTTATTTTATCTATCTTGTAATTAGATTTTTAAAATGTAGATTTGGAAAGTGTGATATTAAATAAATCACACTTTCATTAAAATTTTATAATTCAGAATTAACTAGCTCAATTAAATTTTTAAGACCAAATGTTTGTAATGGTTTTCCATTTACAATATAACCTGGAGTTTTTGTAACACCTAGTTTTTGGGCATCTTCTAAATCTTGTTTTATAATAGCATCTGCTTTAGGGTCATTCATAAACTTACCTAATTTTTCCATATCTAAACCCTCTACTTTAGGTAACATATTCCATAAAGTTCTAGGATTTACTACATGATGTTCAATCCAATATCTTTGAGTAGCAAACATAAATTCTAAAGTTTCCATAAACTTACCTTGCTCTTTTGCTCCTTCTAACATCTTTACAGCATAGTTTGAACCTTGATGAAATGGTGCATATCTTAAAACTAATTTTACTTTTCCATCATTTTTCTTTAATAAATCTTTTACATAAGGATGAAATTGAGCACATGTTTCACAAGCTGGATCAAAAAATTCAACCAATTGAACTTTTGCATTTTCATTTCCAACAACAACAGAATGAGGTCTTTGGAACAAGAGAGCTTCCTCTTTTGACATAGCTATTGACTTTTCTAATTGAGCATTTTTATAAGCATACCCTCCACCTAAAAATATTGCAATTAATACAACAATCGAAATCAAAACAACTTTTTTATTTTGCATATTATAAACTCCAGTTTTTTAAGGCAAATATTCTATCATAATAAATGTGTAGTTAGTATGGAGAGAAGTATTTGTACTATGGAACATCTAGAATTACACAGTTACATAAATCATCACTTTCATATTCAGTTAATTCACCTGCTTTTTTATCAGGATAAGGGAAAAGTCTAACTGTAAGTGGCTTATTTAACCTAAAAGCCATTGTTCCAGTATCTCTCATAAGAGCAGATATTTTATCTATAGATGTATCTCCTGCAATAGGAACAGTATCTAAACCAATTCCACAAACAGAACTATAAGTTAATAAAGACCTTATATCATAGTTTTTATCTACCGTTCCTTGAGACAATCCTAAATCTTCAATAACTGCTAACATAAGACCAGAGAAGCCAACTAAAGGCATATTTTTTACACCTTTAAATACTTTTGTCAATAAAGAAGAAGCCTCAACACTACCACTTGCTCCAAAATAAGGAACTCCTAATTGTTCATATACACTAACCATAGAAGAACAGTTTTTAGAAGGTGCAGCAGAACTATCTATTCCTATAAACTTGAAATCATTATTTTTATATGAACATAGAATCTCTTTTACATTATCAACATGATATTGTAATGCTTTACTCATTATTTCATAATAATTATTGAATAATTCCTGATGATTAGTAATATTTTTGTTTTTATTAAATTCTTTAAGAACATGAATTAACAAATCTGGTGTCTCAAAACCAACTACATAAGAGTTCTCTAAATTACTATCATGGTACGAAGCTGGGAAATAAGGAATATATGGTTTACAATTAAAATTTACAGTAAAATTAAAATTACCCTCTCCTCTTGGTGTGATTTGAGATATTTTTCGAACTACATTAGAACAGTGTGTGATAAGTTCATTATCTAAGATATTGTATTCATCAATAGGAACATTTACACATATATTACAAAGATCGCCAAAATCTTTTATTAGCTCAGGAACTAATTCTATTTCATTTAAAGTCTTAGCTTCTCCAATTGCAAATCTAATTCTTAAATTATCACCTGCAAAAGAGTTTAGAAGATTACTTAATATTTTTAAGTCACCTTTTGCTTTTTTTAAAGAAGAAGTATTTAAATACTCTCCAAAAGCATTGGTTACTATTCTTATTGATTGTACTTCATAATCATTTTTATTAAATTTTTGAGTTAATTCATTACAAAAGGTACAAGCTTTTAATATCTCTTCTTTCCATTTTGATTTATCTTTTGTAAGTGTTAAAAAAGTTGTAATTGTTCTTATTTTACATAGGTTTTTATTAGTGTAATTCATATTAATCCTTTTTACAAATTTATATGAATTATACTAGAGCTATTTGGTTTTAACAAGCCAAATATTGCTATAAATTATTAGTTTTGGATATTTTTTAATTTAAATAAAGAAAAACCTAATCCTATAAAAAGTCCTCCTGTAACTCTATGGAACCAGATCATTGTATTTTCTTTTTTAAACCACTCTTTAGTTGATTTTGCAATAAATCCATAAATACATAAACTTATAAATGAAAAAAACATAAAGATACCGGTCATTATAAAAAACTGAGGTATTAAATCATTTTCTAAACTTAAAAATTGTGGAAAAAGTGCAATAAAAAAAATTATTGGTTTAGGATTTGTTACTGCTAGAAAAAAAGATTCAAAAAATCCTTTTTTTAAACTTTTTTGATATTTTTTCTTCTCTTTCTTATTAAGTTTTAAAGAAGAAGCACTTCGAAATTGTTTTATCCCTAAATATATTAAATAAACCGCTCCAACGACTTTTACAATCATAAATAAAGTTGATGAAGTTACTAAAATAACACCTAACCCTGAAATTGAAATAGCTGATAATATAAAAAGTCCCAATATATTTCCAAAAGAAGAGGTCATTACCATTTTCATATCGTATAAAATACCATTAGTTAAAGCTAAAAAAATTGCAGGACCAGGACTAATAATATAAAAAAATGCAACTAGAGAATATACTAATATTATATCTGTATTCATCTAAGTATCCTTGTATATTTATTTTATTAAAAAATAATTTGGCTTATTCTTTATTCTTAATTGCCTCATAAGCAACTAAAATCTTCTTTCGTTCTATGCCCCATCTATAACCACTCATAGCTCCTGATTTTGCTAAAACTCTATGACAAGGGATTAAGTATCCAATATGATTTGAACCAATTGCAGAGGCAACTGCCCTCACAGCTTTTGGTTTATTGATTTTATTTGCAATATCTTGATATGTAGTTATTGAACCATTAGGAATATTTAATAAAGCTTTCCATATATTTATTTGAAAGTTTGTTCCTTTTACAAATAGATCAAACTTCTCTTTATCAATAAAAATCTTATTTAAATATTCTTGAGCTTTAATATTATCTTCTATTAAATTTGCTTTTGCCCAAATTTCTTTAAATCTATTAAAAAGTGCTTCTTTATTTTCATCAGTACTATCTACAAATCCTAGATAACTAACTCCTCTTTTTGTAAAACCTATTAAAGCCATACCAAAGGGAGTAGCACCATAACCATAGGTTATTTCTACATTCTTACCTAGTTCTTTATACTCTTTTGGAGTTACACCAATAATATTTACAAATAAATCATGAAGTCTACTTGAACTAGATAATCCAATATCTAAAGAACTATCTAAAATAGATTTTGATTCCTTTAAATGCTCTTTTGCATAATTTAATGTAATTGATTGGAGAAATTGAATAGGTGTTACACCTACATACTCTTTAAATACTCTTATGAAATGATACTTACTCATACCAATATATTCAGCAATAGTATCAACCGTAGGCTGTTCTTTAAAATTTTCGTCAATATATTTTATGACTTTTTCTATTTTTTTATAGTTTTCATTTTCTATTTGTAAGTTATCATTCATAAAATATCCTAATGAAAAGGTAAAATTCATTTTAAAATCTAAGTGGCATTGTATACCACTTAAACTTTTAACTTATTAATATTTACTTATTAAATCATCCTAATAAGTCGAATGATTGTAAATAACAAAATTACGAGCTAAAGCTTTTAACTCTTCTTTAATAGAAGATTGTAATTGAGTATTTTCAATATCATCTAATACATCACACATTTTGTTTGCAATAATCTCAAACTCTTTCTCTTTCATTCCTCTTGCAGTTAGAGCTGGGCTTCCTACTCTTATTCCTGAAGTAACAAATGGAGATCTTGTCTCACCTGGTACTGTATTTTTATTTACTGTAATTCCTGCATTACCTAATGCTGCATCTGCATCTTTACCTGAGAACTCTTTATTTAAGAATGATACTAATACTAGGTGATTATCTGTTCCATCTGAAACTATATCATATCCTCTTCTCATTAGTACTTCTGCAAGTACTTTTGCATTTGCTTTTACTTGTTTTGCGTACTCTTTCCAAGATGGGTCTAGTATTTCTTTAAATGCTACTGCTTTTGCTGCCATTACATGAACTAATGGTCCACCTTGTAGTCCTGGGAAGATTGCTGAGTTTATTTTCTTAGCTATATCTTCATCATTTGTCATTATCATACCACCTCTTGGTCCTCTTAATGTTTTATGAGTAGTTGTTGTTACTACATCTGCATAAGGGAAAGGAGACATATGTTCACCAGCTGCAACTAGTCCAGCTATATGAGCGATATCTGCAAATAAAATAGCTCCTACTTCATCAGCAATTTCTTTAAATCTTTTAAAATCAATTTCTCTTGCGTATGCAGAAGCTCCACAAACAATTATTTTTGGTTGAACTATTTTAGCAATATCAAGTACTCTATCATAGTTTATTCTTCCATCTAATTCTACACCATAGTAGAAGGCAGAGTAATTTTTACCAGAGAAAGAAGGTTTAGAACCATGAGTAAGGTGTCC